>JAJKIB010000410.1 GCA_021154745.1 Mycobacterium sp. | reverse complement strand
GGCGAATGCGATCGCAATCAGCGCGAGCACTGCAGCGAGTGCGAGAAGAGCACCTATGGCGCGCAATGCTTCCGGGGGCTCGTGCGCCGACGACGCGTCCTGCGTGGATCGGGTGGGTGACATGGTGGCCACGCTGCCTCCTCATTTTCACCTTGCGTTGAATTATTTCGTTCAGCCTATCTCGGCCACGCCATCATTTCAACACCGATTGAAATGATACTGTCGCCATATGCCGTCACCAGCTCAGACGACGAAGCGCCGGGGCCGGCGCCAGGGCGAACCGGTGTCCCGTGATGCGGTGCTTTCGGCGGCCAAGCAGCGGTTCGCCACCGAGGGTTACGAGAAGACGACGCTGCGCGCGATCGCCCAGGACGCCCACGTCGACCCGTCGATGGTGCTCTATCTGTTCGGGTCCAAAGAGGAGCTGTTCCGCGAGTCGCTGCGGCTGATCCTCGATCCCGAGATGTTGGTTGCCGCGCTGACCGGCGAGACAGGCGATGATCCCGACATCGGCACCCGGATGGTGCTTGCGTACATGCGGATCTGGGAGACACCGGACATGGCCGCCAGCATGCGCGCGATGCTGCAATCAGCCACGTCGAATTCCGATGCGCACGAAGCCTTCCGCGACTTCATGCAGAGCTATGTGCTGACGGCCGTGTCCGGGGTACTCGGCGGCGGCGAGCAAGCCCGGCTGAGGGCCATGCTTGCGGCATCGCAGCTCGTCGGTGTCGCGATATTGCGCTACGTCATGCAGGTGCCGCCGCTTGCCACCTTGTCGGGCGACGAGATCGTCACGCTGATCGCGCCGACGCTGACGCGCTATCTCACCGCCGATGCCGCGGAGCTAGGCCTCCCCGAGCTATAGCCCGTGAATTCCCTTGTACAGCACGAGAAGACCGATCACTGTCAATATTCCCGCGACGAGAACGGCGTGCTGACGCTCCATCCAGTCCTTGAGCCGTCGCAGTGGTTCGTCGAGGCGGTCGCCGGAGACCGCGTACGCGAGGATTGGGATCGCGACGGTCGAGCCGGCCGCCGCGACGTACCAAGCCACCGCCGGCCATGCATGCGAGGTGCCCAGTCCGGCGGTGCCGATCGCCAAACCCGCTGCTGCACACATGAATAGCACCTTAGGGTTGACGACGGTCAGTGCCAGGCCAGCGCCGGCCGACCGAGCGGGCGTGAGCTTGCTCAGGCTCTGCATCCAGCCCGGCATGTGCTCCGACCGCTTGCGGGTCAGCCATCGGTAGATGCCGAACACGATCAGCGCGGCGCCGACGACGATACGCAGCCATGACGCCCACCCGGGCGGTTTGTCGCCGAGTCCTCCGAGCAGGCTCGACACCTCCAGGAAGATCGCCGTCAACGCGGTTAGCCCGATCAGCCAGCCGGCCAAGAAAGCCAGGCCAGTCGGCCGGGGGCGCGGCGTGTGCAACACCAACACCGCCGGAATGATCGACAACGGCGACAGCGCGACCACCAGCGCCAGCGGGATGAGTTCTGTCAGCACCGATCCCGATCTCTCCACGGGCCCAAGGATATCGAAGGTCGGCGCCGATTTCGCTCACATGGACGGGGCCGGGCTGATTGACTGCCGTGATGAGCTTGGTTCGAATGATGCGATCTGCGGCCGCGACTCTCGGGGTGGTCACTACGACCACGGCGGGACTCGGCGTCGTGATCACCGTCGAGACACCGGCGCTCGCGCGCGCCGACGTGTGTGCGGAAGCCGGCGCTGACGTTCCGCTACCCGTTGAGATCGGGCCGTGCGCCGATGTTCTCGCGCAGGAGGCGCGCTGGCTCAAGGCCATCACAGGCGGTGATGTCGCGACGGTCGATCAGATACTGGGACCGAACTTCAAGCACGTCAACGCCGACGGCCAGTTCTTCGACCGGTCCTCCGAGGTTGCCGGCACCGAGCGGCTGCCGTTCACAATGAACCCGAGTGATCAGAAGGTGGACATCGCAGGAGATACCGCGGTGATCCACGGGGTGAACACCTTGATCCAGGACGGCACGGTGAAAGCGCGGGAGAGGTTCACCGATGTGTTCGTCCTGCAGAACGGAGAATGGCTGGCGCTGTCGGCGCAGGAGACATCGCTCTAACGAAATCATCAATATCGACGGCTCCAGCAACGTTTGCTGTGTACTGTGCGAGCATCCATCGTCCCGTAGTGGATGTGTACACGGAGGTGCGCAATAGTGCGTCGAACCAAGCCGATCGTCGTTGTGGCGCTGGCAGTCGTGATCTGCATGACCGCGATGCTGACGGCGTGCTCGTCTCGCGCCCCGGCGCCGCAGGCCGGGGTGAACGCCGGAGCGGACGGCAAACCGGCCCCATACAAGGAACCGGTCAAACTCTCGAGTAAGGACGGTGTCCTCGAGGTTCGGCTGTCGGCTCATCAGGGCACCGTGAATCTCGACACCGTCAAGCAGCCCGTCACCAACTTCCTGGTCTACGGCTACGACCTCATCAAGGGCACCAGCTCGGACGGTTCGACCAAGGGGGACAACAATTATCCCGCCCCGACACTGCGTGTCGAACCCGGCGAACGCTTGATCGTCCACTACGACAACGACCTGACCGGTCTGACGATCAAGGACTTCTACGACCCGGCATTCACCCCCAAGGGCGGCGACGTTCCCGTCTACCCACCCGCACTCAGCGAGTCACCGCTGAACCTGCATACCCACGGCTTGCACGTCAGCCCGTCGGGCAACGCCGACAACGTGCTGCTGTCAATTCCGGCCGGGATGGGCAACACCTACACCTACGACGTCCCCAAGACCATGCCCAACGGGCTGTACTGGTATCACAGTCACCGCCATACGATGACATCGCAGCAGACCTACTTCGGCCTCGCCGGCCTGCTCGAGATCGGCCGGCCCGACGGCAATCTGCCGCTCGTCACCAAGAACAATATTCCCGTGCGCGACATGGCGATTCAGTACAACTACGTCTTCGACCGCAGCGGCAAGGGCCATCAGCTCAACAACGAGACCTGGCCGCAGTTCGTCAGCACGCTGAAAGGACCTGAGAGCGCGCAGCTCTCCGATGGTGCGTATCGGCCGAGCCTGGCTCCGGTGAATTTCGCCGACACCACCGAAGGGTCCCAGTACATCACGCCCTGGTACACGGGACCGCTTTCGCCGCACAACAACCGCGGCCAAACCCAGTTCATGCCGTCGAATCTGATCGGCTTCGACAGCCCGACGAAGCACGTCGCCGAGAATCCCGCTCTGCCGGAGAACCAACGCGATCTGCAGTTCACGGTGAACGGTCAGTTCCAGCCGGAGCTGAAGATCAAACCCGGCCAGACGGAGATCTGGGTGGTGGCCAACATCAGTGACATCGCTTACATGACAGTGCGGTTGACCGAGACGGCGACCGGCAACCACCCGAAGTTCTCGATCGTCGGCCAGGACGGCAACCCCTACATGCAGGTCGGTCGCCCCGTCTACGGTGACGGGACGACGCTCGACATTCCGCCCGCGTCGCGGTACGCGATCGCGGTCACGATGCCCAAGAACGGTGACCTGGTCCTGGAGTTCCCGCCGGATCCGCGTGCCAAGCCGATAACGGGTCCCGGTGTGCTGTACACCAACAACGGGACGAACAATCCACCTGCGGTGCTCGGAACGCTCAATGTGGATCCGAAGTACATCAGCTACGCGGACGGCTTCTTCGTGTTCCCGACGCAGACCCTGATCCACGCCACGCCGGACACCGGCGGTGAAGGACAGACCACAGCGTTCGAGCCGGGTCAGAACCTCGACGCGTTCACGTCGTTCGTGGACACCTCGGTGATGACGCCCGCCGTCAACCGGGCGCTGACGATCAGCGGCGGATTCGGTAACGAGAAGGCCAGCAACAACGATCCCAAAGCCGTCACCTATATGTTCGACGAGAATTCGTTCCCGAACATCCCCTTGATTCAGCCGCGCCTGAACTCCGTCGAGGAGTGGTTGATCACCAACTTCAACAACGACGCGCATCCGATGCACATCCACGTCAACGACTTTCAGGTGACGGCGATCGACGACCCGAATCGGGGAAAGACGGGTGTGCAACCATTCGGTCTGGACAACGTCAACGTGCCGGCACCGATATTCGACGACAACCACGTCGTGACCACACCCGCCTCGCTGACCTTGCGGCAGGAGTTCCTCGAGTTCGCAGGCACGTACGTGATCCACTGTCACCGCCTCAACCACGAGGACAACGGCCTGATGGCGCTCATCAACGTCATCCCCGAGGTGTCGACGTACGCGGTGGCGATACCCGGGTCCAACGGTAAGCCGGCATCGGTTCAGGTCCGGGACGCCAACGGCGACAAGGTGTTACAGACCGTATACCCGTTTCCTGACTTCGAGGGCACGCCATCGGCGGCGATGGCAGACGTGAACGGGGACATGATCCTCGACCTGATCGTCGGCACCGGCAAGGGCGCATCGCCAGAGGTGGTCGCCTACGACGGAAACAACACCGTCGACGGACTGTTCAGGACGGAGCTCACCCGGTTCGCCCCGTTCGATTCCGGGTTCACCGGTGGGGTGACGGTGGCAGGCGCCGACATCGACGGAAACTCAATGGCCGACAACATCATCGTCGGCTCGGGACCGGGCATGGAGTCGCAGGTGAAGGTGTTCTCCTCGACGTTGCCTTCCGACTCGGGTAAGGCACCGGACGTCTTTTCCGCCTTCACGCCCTACTCCGGATCCCAGTCCGGGGTCACCTTGGCCACCGGCATGGTGGAAGCGGGATCGGGCCGCGAGAGCATCGTGACGGCGCCCGGGGCCGGTGACGCACCGCTGATCAAATCTTTCCGGTGGGACCTCTTCACCCCGACGGCCCGTGCGCAGGCCAATGGCACGGCGACGCAGGTACATTCGGGGGGCAAGCCCACCGACCCGAAGATGACATCGCAGTTCATGGCGTACGACGAGAACTACAAGGGTGGCGTCGCGTTGTCGGCCGGGTGGGTCGCAGGCGCCGAAGGCGGCGCGAAGAGCATCGTCACCAGCCAACTCGGCGGCGACGGCGCCGTGCGCGTGTGGTCGGCCGGGTCACGGCTCGACGGGCAGCCGGGCATGTACCTGGACAACCCGAACCATCATGAGGAGAACGTCAAGTACGCCCAGATCGCGTCGTTCGTACCGTTTCCCGGGGCCAACCCAGGCGTGACCGTGGCGACCACCAGTACCACCTACGGTGCCGACCTCATGGTGGCCGGCATGGTGGCCGGCGGTCAAGAGGTTCGCAAATTCACTCTGGAACGCCCAACGCCGGACGCGAAAACCGTTGCACCAAAGCTGCTGGCGACGCTGCCCGTGGTATCCGGTCCGTCCACCGCGGCCCCGCTAGCCGGGCGCTGACGCTAGGGCAGGTGCCAGAACACCCTGGTGAGCAAATAGAACACCAGGGTCCACACCGCCATTACGGCAACGACCATGCCGATTCCGCGCCAGTTCGTCTGTGCCTCAGGAATATTCGGTGGTGGACGCAGCCAGTGCTTGAGCAACGGGTTGACGTAGTACGGCATGCTCACAAAGCTCATGATGAAGCTGGACAGCAGGTTTCCGATCAGCATGCCCAGCCATAGCGGCAGCTTCAGCGGGGACAGCGCCAGGGTGAGGAACACCACGGTCGGATACAGGCCGACCCAGACCGCGATCGCGCTCTTGCTTTCCGACGGTGGCGGTGCTGGCGCGCCGTGCTCGTCGAAAGCGAACCAGCTGCCGAACGAATTGTCGACGGTACGTAGCTCGAAGTCGTGGAATTTCTCGCCTTCGGCCAGTAACTGCTGGCGCTCTTTTGAGACGAGCCACTTGTCAAGATCGTTGGCGGTCTGATAGCGGTATATCGCGGTCCACCCGTCCTGGACGCCTTCGACGGGACGGAACAGCTCGGTTCCACGAAACCCCGGAAACTTGCTTTCCGCCAGGCGAAGTCGCTCCTGCCACGCCACGAACTCCTCGACGTTCTCCGGCCTGACACGATGTGTGACGACGACGGTGACGAGGGGGTCCGCCTGCCGCACGCCACCCCCGACGACCTGCTGCGTGCCAGGGCCGTCGAAGTACTGCTGGCCCGCGGCGAGTCGCTCCTGGCGGGCGGCGCTGTTGATCCAGGCCTGGACGTGGGCGACGGAGTCGAAGCGGTAGACCACGACCCAGTCGGGCTGGACGGCGGTGGGTCGGTTGATCTCGGCGCCAAGGAAACCCGGATACTTGGACGCTTCATTGTTGAGGTCCTGCTGCCAGGCCTCGAACGCCAGTTCAGAGCCGGCACGGATCCGCTGCCCGATGATGACCGTGGCCGCGGTGGTCGGAATCGTGGTATCCATCGGTGGCCCTTCAGGTCGTCGGGACCAGCCGGCCGGAGCCGAGCCGGTCGTAGATGCGTTCGGGGGTCAGTGGCAGCGACCGGTAGCGAACTCCGGTGGCATCTTCCAGTGCATTGGCAAGCGCGGGCGCCACCGGGTTGATGCAGCATTCGGCCATGCCCTTGGCGCGCATCGGCCCGACCGAGTCGGTGGTCTCGACGGTCAGCACCTCGGTGCGCGGGATGTCGGCGAACGTCGGGATGCGGTAGTTGCGCAGGTTCGGGTTCGTCATCACACCGGTCCCGTCGACGTGGAAGTTCTCGGTGAGCGCAAACCCAATCCCTTGTGCGACACCGCCTTCCACCTGACCGCGCACCTGTGCCGGGTTGATCACCACCCCGGGATCGGTGGCCTGCACGCTGTAGAGGATGCGAATCTCTCCCGTAACTCGGTGCACCGCGATCCGGAAGCCTTGTGTGTTGGAGGTGACACTGCGTGGTGATCCGTAGGCCTTGCGCGACTCGGTGAACCGCCACCCGCGGTCGCGTGCGGCGGCCCGCAACTCGGTCAGGGAGACGCGGCGGTCGCCGCAAATCACCGCGTCGTCGTCCATCGCGCAGGCAGCGACCGCGACACCGGTGTGGGAGGCGGCGAAGTGGAGGATCCGATCGCGCAGTGCGGTGGACGCCTTCTGCACGGCATTGCCAGCGACGAACAGGCCGGCGCTTGCGAATGCGCCCGTGTCGAAGCCGGTCCGGTCGGTGTCGGACTGTACCAGGTGAATCCGCGCAGGCGTGGTGCCCAGCACGGTGGCCGCGATCTGCACATGCGCGGTCGACGTTCCTTCACCGAATTCAACCGTGCCGACGGCGATCTCGTAGGTGTCGTCATTACGCAGAGTGGCCCACGCGTCGGAGATGTGGTCGGTGGGCGGAGCGGTCTCGTGGATGGAGCTGGCTGTGCCGACCCCGACGAGCCAGTCGTCGCCCAGGACCTGCCCGTTAGTGGTGCGGCGCAACGCGTCATCGACCAGGTCGATGCACTGTGTCAGCCCGTCTTCAGTGAACGCAACGTCATCGGGGTGATCGCCGATGGCCAGCAGCGCGTCGCCGGGCCGCACCACATTGCGGCGCCGCAGTTCCAGCGGGTCCATGCCGAGCTTGACAGCCAACTCGTGGATCGCCGACTCGACCGCGAATGCCGGCTGGGTCATGCCGTATCCGCGCAGTGCGCCGCTTGGCACAGTGTTCGTGTAGACCGAGTAACCGTCGAACTTCTTGTTGGGGCACCGGTAGATCGCGACCGCGGCACCGCCCGCAAAGAGCGTTTCCCCGCCGTGGTTTCCGTACGCCCCGGTGTTGGACACGTTGCGGAAGTGCAGCGCGGTGAGCGTCCCGTCGGCCTTGGCGCCGATCTTGACGGTGATATTCATCGGATGTCGCGGCGATGCGGTGGTGAACTCCTCGGAGCGGGTGAACTCCAGGCACACCGGGCGTCGGGTGTCCAGCGCCGCCAGCGCGACCAGATCCTCGGAGATGACTTCCTGCTTCCCGCCAAAGCCGCCACCGACCCGTTTACAGAACACCCGCAGTTGGTCGGGCCGCAGGTCGAACAGATGGGCCAGCTTGACCTTCGCGATCGACGGCGACTGCGAGCTGGTCCGGACGTTGAGCCTGCCGTCCTCCATCCACGCGATCGACCCGTGCGTCTCGAGATGCGCGTGCTGGACACGTGGGGAGAAGTAGGTGCCCTCATGGATCACGTCGGCCTCGGCGAAACCAGCGTCAACGTCGCCGATTTCGCCGTGCAGCTCCAGCAGGATGTTGCGCACCGGATCCTGGACGAAGGGGTCGTCGGATCCGTGTAATTGCGGAGCCCCGTCGGCCATCGCCGCCTCAGGGTCGAACACCGAGGGCAGTTCTTCATACTCGACGACCACCCGACGGCAACCCTCCTCGGCGGCGCGGACGGTGTCGGCGAGGACCGCCACCACCCGCTGGCCGGCGAATCGCATCACGTTGTCGAGGATGTAGGTGTCGTCGGGGTCGACGAGATGGTCGGTGTGGATGGCCGTGCTGAAGCGCTTGCGCGGCACGTCTTCCCACGTGTACACGCGGTGCACGCCGGGCACTGTCAGCGCCGCCGACTTGTCGATCGACACCACGCGGGCATGCGCGTGCGGTGAGTGCAGCACCTTCAAGTGCAACATGCCCTCGATTTCGGTGTCCATCGTGAACTCGACGGTGCCCGTCACCACCCCGGTGGCGGCGGGCGCGCCGACGCTGGTGCCCACCGCGTCGCCCGGCGCGGCCTCCTCGATTGCCGCCACACCGTTGATGGCGTCCTCGATCGCGCGATATCCGGTGCAGCGGCACAGGTTTCCCTTCAGCGCCCGCGGCAGGTCGGACTTCTGCTCCTCGGTGAAAGTCGCCGCCGTCATGATCATGCC
>JAJKIB010000409.1 GCA_021154745.1 Mycobacterium sp. | reverse complement strand
CGGCCGATTCGGATCATTCGGACGCGGAGTAACGCCCGAGCAAGCGAAGGACATCGAGGCACTGGGCTACGGCGCCGTGTGGGTCGGCGGCTCTCCCCCTGGCGAGCTGGAGTGGGTCGAACCGATCCTCGAGAAGACCACCACGCTGCAGGTCGCCACGGGCATCGTCAACATCTGGACCGCGGCCGCCGGACCCGTCGCCGAGTCCTACCACCGCATCGACGACGCCTACCCCGGCCGCTTCCTGCTCGGCATCGGCGTCGGCCATCCGGAGGCCAATCAAGAATTCCGCAAGCCCATCGACGCGCTCACCGACTACCTCGACAAGTTGGACGAGTATGGGGTGCCGAAGAACCGCCGGGTGGTCGCGGCTCTGGGCCCGCAAGTGCTGAAGCTGTCTGCCCGCCGTTCCGCCGGGCCGCATCCATACCTGACCACGCCCGAGCACACCGCGCACGCGCGCGAGTTGCTCGGCCCCGACGCGTTCATCGCGCCGGAGCACAAGGTGGTGCTGACCACCGACGCAGAGAAGGCCCGCGCGGTCGGCCGCAAGGCGCTCGAGATTTACCTCAACCTGACGAATTACCTCAACAGCTGGAAACGTCTCGGCTTCAGTGATGAAGACGTCGCCAAACCGGGTAGTGACCGTCTGGTGGACGCCGTCGTCGCCTACGGCACGGTGGACGCCATTGCGGCGCGGCTGAAGGAACACCTCGACGCGGGAGCGGATCACGTGCCGGTGCAGGTGCTCACGTCGCCCGACAAGCTGGTGCCCGCACTGGCCGAACTCGCCGGGCCGCTCGGCCTGCAGTGATCATCCGAAACGAAGGGACTCACATGACCGAGGCAGTTTCGCTCAAGCCCGACTTTGGCCGATTCGGGGTGTGGACCTTCGGGTCGCCGACACCCGACCAGGCGGTCGAGATCGAGAAGTTGGGCTATGGCGCACTATGGGTTGGGGGGTCCCCCGCCGGCGACCTGAACTACGTCGAACCGATACTCGAGCGCACCGAGACGCTTCAGGTGGCCACCGGCATCGTGAACGTCTGGACCGCGCCGGCCGAGCAAGTCGCGGGGGCCTATCACCGGGTCGAGAATGCGCACCCAGGCCGGTTCCTGCTCGGTATCGGCATCGGCCATCCGGAGCACACCGACGAGTACCGCAAGCCCTACGACGTGCTGGTCTCCTACCTCGATATGCTCGACGCCGCGAAGGTGCCGACAAGCCGGCGGGTCGTCGCAGCACTGGGGCCGAAGGTGCTGAAGCTTTCCGCGCAACGCAGCGCGGGCGCCCACCCATATCTGACGACGCCCGAGCACACCGCGCAGGCGCGCGACGTGATCGGCAACACGGTGTTTCTGGCGCCCGAGCACAAGGTGGTGCTGAGCACTGACGTAGACGAGGCGCGTGCGATCGGCCGCAAGACCGTCGACTTCTACCTCAACCTGAGCAACTACCTGAACAGCTGGAAGCGACTCGGCTTCACCGACGGTGACGTAGCCAAGCCGGGCAGCGACAAGCTGATCGACGCGGTGGTCGCGCACGGCACTTCCGACGACATCGCCAAACGGCTTAACGAGCACCTGAAGTCGGGCGCCGACCATGTCGCGATCCAGGTCCTGGGCGGACCGGACAAGTTGTTGCCGACACTGACCGAATTGGCCGGACCGCTCGGGCTGAAGGGCTGACGGCGCCGGACCTCATCGCGCGAAGCGGGTCAAGGACGCGACGACGGCGAGCACGTGCGCGGCGCCGTACTCGTCGGCGATGCGCCCGGCAAGGTGTTGCGCCGCCACCTGAATTTCACGGTCGGCAAGGGTCGTTCGAATAGCTTCGGCGAGACGGTCGGCGGTCAGTTTGCGTTGCGGAATGATGGCGGCGCTGACTCCGCGTTGTCGAAGCCGACTGGCCCAAAACGCTTGATCCCCAAGGCCGGGAATCCCGATCTGGGGGATTCCAGCGCGCAGTCCGGCGGCGCTGGTTCCCGCACCGCAGTGGTGCGCAATGGCAGCCATCCGGGGGAATAGCCACTCGTGCGGTGTGTCGCCGATCGTCAGCACGTCGTCGCCGGACACATCTAATCCGGCCCAGCCGGCTTGGATGATGCCGCGCACACCTGCTAGTCGCATGGCACGCGCCACGATGTCGGACATTTGTTTCGCGCGCTCGGCGGTATTGACCGTGCTGCCGAAACCGACGAAAACCGGGGCGGGGCCGGCGGCCAAAAAGTCAGTCAGCAGTTTGGGCGGTCGCCAATCGGCCATCGGCACAGGCCACCAATAGCCCACGACTTGGAGGCCAGGCCGCCAGTCGGTCGGCCGAGGCGCAACGCTAGGCGAATATCCATAGAGCACAGGCCATTCCAGACGGGTCCGCGCTTTTCGCAAGGCTCGTGTGGATGCCTGGGGCAGCCCGAGGTCGCGGCGGAATCCGGCGATGACGCCACCGTAGAGTCGATCGAGGAGCCACGCGCCGGCGTCGGAGGTGAATCGGTTGCCGAAAGGTCCAGCAGACCACGCGCCCAACACCGCAGGCGGATAGGCGGCTGTCGCCGAGAGCGGCTGCAGTCGCACTCCCGCTGCCGGTATTCCTTTCGCCTCGGCGAGAGCGTGGCCGGCAAACTCCGAAAACGGTGACAGCAGTAGGACATCGGCGGGCTCGTCGCGCAGCGCGGCTAGGACCCCTTCACCCATCGAGCGCATTCCGCGAGGAGCGAGGAATGCACCGAGTCCCTTTACGGGATTGACATCCCCGAGGCCGTCGCCGTTGCCGAAAGCACGCGGTAGTTCACGAAACCCCAAGCCGCAAGCCGTAATCAGATCGGCGAAGGGTGTGTACGCTGCGATAACCACGTCATGTCCGGCCTCTTGCAGACGTACCCCGACTCCAGTCAACGGCGCCACGTCACCGCGGCTACCGACTGCCACAATCGACACTCTGCTTATCGCGGACTCCGCAATGCCCGCTGGAAGATTTCGACCAAGTCGTTGCCATACCCCCGGGCATCGAATTCGGGATCGCGCAGCATCTTTTCCACCGCCGCATTCACAGCACCACGCAATGCGATCGCCATCGAATCGACTGAGAAGTCATCGAATTCGCCGTCGCTTTGACCTGCGACAAATATCGGCGTGACGTCGAGTGCGGCCAACTGTTCGCCGAGTTCGGCAGTCATACCGAGTTCGTCGAAGCGCCGCCCATCTTTTGGTCGATAGCTACTTCCGAGCTGAGTCAGGGCCGTCAGGTGCAAACGATTCGTGTCGAAATACTCCAAGGAGGCGCGGATATAAGCGTTGATCTTGCCGGTTGCCGTCTTCTCAGCGGACATCGCGGGCACCACTACCGCAAGCGCAGTACGGTACATCTGCTCGATAACGGCGTCGACGAGATTTTCGCGACTGCCGAAGTGGTAGAGCACCGCGCTCATCGCAATTCCTACCCGGTCGGCGATCTTGCGGAGCGACGCCTGCGCGTACCCCGACTCGGCAATCACCTCAATTGCACAATCGATGATCTGCGCGCGCCGAGCGGTCCCAGTGAACGTGGCCGATGCGCCCTGTTTAGATCGCATGGTCTAACTATAGATCAAGTGATCAAGAGTTCCCGGCTCGTCTACTCGGTCAAGTCCCGTAATACCGTCCATGTCATGTCAGAGAGGCAGCCGGCCCATACCGACCGTCGCCGTGCGGAGTCTTTCGGCGCGACTGCCGATACGTACGACCGCTACCGTCCCCGCTATCCGCAGGCTCTGGTCGCCGAACTCGTCGCCAACGCAGGCATCCGTGCGCTGGACGTCGGAGCCGGAACCGGTATCGCGGCAATGCAATTGGCGCAAGCCGGTGCGCACGTGCTCGCCATCGAGCCCGACCCGCGGATGGCACGCGTCGCCACCGCCAAAGGCATCCACGTCGAGCGAGCGACCTTCGAGGAGTGGCAGCCGGCGGGCAGATCATTTGACCTCGTGGTGCTCGCCCAGTCCTTCCACTGGGTAGACCCTGTGCCTGCGCTGGCGAAGGTCGCTGAGATCCTGCGCCAGGGCGGACGGCTGGCCTTACTTTTCAACCGGATCAAGCCCACCGCGCCGACACAGCAGGAGCTCGACGAGATCAACGCGGATTACCTCGACGTGACCGCGCGGCCGATCGTCAACGCCGAGGAAGAGGTGACGGCCCTCATCGAGGAGTGTGGGTTCTCCGTCGATTTGCGGCGCGTCGACGAACCGCTGCACTACACGACCGAGGACTACCTGAACTTGGTGTCGACCTATTCCAACCGCTTGCGTCTCGACCCGTCGGCGCAAGCCGATTTGCGGTCGAGGCTCGCACAGCGAATCGGCACCGCAGGCGTCGACGCGCAGAACGCCGCCCTGGCGGTCGTCTGCACACCCACTGCGGCCCGCTAGCGGGCTACCGAGGTCGCGCGTTCTCAGATTTCAAAGCAGCTTTGTCGGCTTCGAGTTTCGCGTTGTCGGCTTCCAATTCGGCGTTGCGCGCTTCCAATTCGAGAATGCGCGCCACAGCAGCGAGGTTCACACCCTCGTCAGTGAGTTCGGTGATCCGCTGCAATGTGGCGAGGTCGTCATCGCTGTAGCGGCGCGTCCCTCCTTCAGTGCGCTGGGGTGTGAGCAATCCGCAACGCTCGTAGAAGCGCAGCGTTTGCGGACCCAGGCCCGACAACTCGGCGGTGACCGATATTCCGTACACCCCACGCGCCGATCTGCTTTCCGGCTCCCCTCCCTGGTCGCCGCTCGATGCCGGATCAGCCATGTCCCGAATTTCTCCTTGCCAAAATATCGATCTGGTGCTATCACAAATCTATAGCAATCAGCATAGGTCTGTTGGGGTGGATATAGGTAGGAGGTGGACACGATGCTGATGCGCACCGATCCGTTCCGCGGGCTTGACCGGTGGACCCAGCAAGTGCTCGGCACGGCGGCACGGCCTGCGGTGATGCCGATGGACGCCTGGCGTGAGGGCGATCAGTTCATTGTTGAGTTCGACCTGCCTGGTGTCCGGCCCGACTCGCTGGACCTCGACGTGGAACGCCACGTACTCACCGTGCGCGCAGAACGGCCAGCATCGGAGCACGAGAAGGACATGGTTGCCGCCGAGCGGCCACGCGGCGTATTCAGCCGCCAGCTGTTCCTAGCCGAAAATCTCGACACCGAACGGATCGACGCGAGATATGACGACGGCGTGCTACGGCTGGTCATTCCCGTTGCGGACCATGCCAAGCCACGGCGTATTGAAGTCAGCCACAGCGACGAGAAGCAGCCGATCAACGCGTAATGGGCCGACGGCCCAGGTCATGGTGACGGGTGAGGTGGAGAAATGATCACCTGCACGCAGTTCATACCTGCTGCGCTGGACGAGGCGGCGGCAATTGTGGAGGCCGAGTGGATGCGCCTCCAGCAGCAGGGTGCTGCCCGTGTCGATGACCGCTCCGGCGAACCCAAGGAGTCACCGGCGCGCCAAGTGCGCCCGCCCAGGGTGGCGATCGATGTTGCCTTTGCGCGCAGGCCTGGGCCCCTGCCGGTAAGAGGGCTCAGCCCTCAACTCATCCCGAGTGACGCCCGGCTGAAGGTATGGGCGACCGAGCGCGCGCCTCCGGCCGGCCGATAAACAGTGAAGCGAACATTGGAGGTGATGCACTGAGCAAAATTCACACAAATGTGAAACCCTCTGTGCGAGAAGACCCTTGGAGCCTAGCGAGGACGTCATCTGAAGAGACGGACGCGAGCCAGCGATAGTGGCACGGACCTTCTCGCACTCCACTTTCTCTGTCGGCCAGGCCCCGGCACATGGAAGCCGATTCGCCCCGGGGCCTGGCCGACTCAACCGTCACGACCATGAATGACAACGCCTTCGATCCCTACGCCGCGCTGGATGTCCCGGCTACGGCCAGCCAGGACCAGATCACGCATGCGTATCGACGGAAGCTGCGGTCTGTTCACCCCGATACCAGAGGTGCCTCGGGCCAAAACGATTCGGCCGCCGATGAAGAGCTGCGACGAATCATGGCCGCTTACGCTTTACTTCGAGATCGTGCACGCCGCGCTGCCTTCGACCGGACGGTCAGCCGCCGCGCATTCGTGGATTCGACCCAAAGGTCGTCGCATGCGGGACCTGTTCGCATTCCGATCAGATACGGCCGTCAACGCTGGAACTGACGGTTGCCCGCTACGGTAGACCCATGCGGTTGCTAGTCACCGGCGGCGCGGGGTTTATCGGCGCCAACTTCGTGCAAAGTTGTGTGGGCGCGCACCCCGAGGACCAGGTGACGGTGCTCGACGCGCTGACCTATGCGGGCAGTCGCGAATCGCTGGCCCCGGTCGAGGACGACATCCGCGTGGTGCAGGGTGATATCACCGACGACGAGGTGGTGTCGAAGCTTGTCGCCGAGGCCGACGTCGTCGTGCATTTCGCGGCCGAAACCCATGTCGATAACGCCCTGGCTAATCCGGAGCCTTTCCTGCGCGCCAACGTCGTTGGCACGTTCACGGTGTTGGAGGCGGTGCGCGCACACGGGGTGCGGTTGCATCACGTGTCGACCGATGAGGTGTATGGCGACCTGGAACTGGATTCCGCGCAGCGGTTCACCGAGTCCACGCCGTACAACCCGTCCAGTCCATACTCGTCGACCAAGGCCGCGGCCGATTTGCTGGTGCGCGCGTGGGTGCGCTCCTACGGTGTGGCCGCGACGATCTCGAACTGCTCCAACAACTACGGGCCGTATCAGCACGTGGAGAAGTTCATTCCCCGCCAGATCACCAACGTTCTGACGGGGCGGCGGCCCAAGCTTTACGGCAGCGGCGCGAACGTTCGTGACTAGATCCATGTCGAGGACCACAACAGTGCGGTGTGGCGGATCCTGGCCGACGGCCAGATCGGTCGCACGTATCTCATTGGGGCAGAAGGGGAACGGGACAATCTGTCGGTGATGCGGATGATCTTGCAGCTGATGGGTCGTGACCCCGACGACTTCGACCATGTCACCGACCGCGCCGGCCATGACCTGCGGTATGCGATCGACCCGTCACCGCTGTATGACGAACTCGGGTGGGGCCCGAAGCACACCGACTTCGAGGAGGGCCTGGCGGCCACCATCGCGTGGTATCGCGACAACGAATCCTGGTGGCGTCCATTGAAAGACGCGGTCGAGGCCGGCTACCAGGAGCGTGGCCAGTGAAGGCCCGCGAACTGGCCGTCCCCGGCGCGTGGGAGATCACCCCGCAGGTGCACACCGACTCGCGTGGACTGTTCTTCGAATGGCTCACCGATTCGGGGT
>JAJKIB010000408.1 GCA_021154745.1 Mycobacterium sp. | reverse complement strand
CTGACCTTGTAGGCCCGGCCTTCGTTCTGCAGTGCGGTGTTGCTGCCCCCGTACTGGTAGAGGCTGTTCCCGCTCCCCCCCGCACTCCCCACCCAGGTGTTGTAGGCCTGCCAGGTGGTATCCGCGGTTTGGAACAGCAGGTCGGAGTGGCTGGCGTCGTTGCGAACGACGAAGACGATGCGGGTGGCGCCGCCGGTGTCGTCGCGCGTGGGGCGGGCGAAGTACATCCCCGACGTGGCGTCCGTCGGCACCGTCCACGAAGCCGATACCGCCCAGTTGCCGCAGTCGATCAACCCGGATTGCGCGTCCGTCAGTGGTGCGGGCTGCGCCTGGCGGAGGTTAACGGCGGAGGAAATGGTGGCAACCTTGCGCGCGCCCATCCCGCCGTAGTAGCCCACCCGGTAGATGTCGACGTGGTAGGCGACACGCTGCTTGTCGTCGATCTTGAACGAGATGGTCCCGCCCTGGTTGACGCTGATGTCGGTGGCGAACCCCTGGATCGAGGAGTCGCCGGCGCCGGAGATATCCCATTCGCTCCCTGGATTGCCGGGCTGCGCATTCTCCTGGGCGATTGACAGTGCGGCTAGCAGTGTCCTGGATTCCAGTGATTCGGCGAGACAAGTCCGCCGGCGGGCGGAGGAAGACGGTCGGGCGATTCGGCGCGCGACGGCGGCGGAAGGATGATTCATGATGGTCCTGATTCCAGCAAGCCAGCACCGGCGCCGGTATGCGGCGCGGAGCGGGTGCGCCGGCGGCGCACGCCATGCCAGTTCGGGCCGAGGTCATGCCTCGGGCCGAACGTAGAAGGCAATCACATGTGGGAGATGCCCAGGGTTGCACTACCGAGTCGACTGCCCCGGCCGCCTTCTGGCCACGCGGATGCAGGCCAGCCCCATGGGCGCATCAACGCGCCGCACGCGGTGCGGAAGCAAACTTCTCGTCCAGTCCTGAGAGCCCCTTTAGACCCCAATCGCCCCACGTTGACATCCCGACGTGGCGTCGAAGATCAAAAGCCCGTCGCGAGGCGGCGAGCAATTGTACCTATTCTCTCCCGGTCTGCAACAGCAAATTCCTATCAACAGCCGCCCAAGTGAATTGGGCAAATCGGAGAGGGTAGGAATCGAACCTACCTCGTCCCGTGAAACGAGGCGACGGCGGTTTTGAAGACCGCGAGGGCCACCAGGCACCCATCACTCTCCGGGGGTATTGTAGCGGGAACATCGCGGAGATGGACTTGGGTCTGGGGCCGCGGCGACTGCAGTGAGTGGTGGCTCGTCCACCGGCTCGGTCGAACTATCTTGCGATCTGCCGTGGTGCGACGGTGCCGAACCCGGCAGGCCGCCGAGGTGCCGACGGGATCGAGGCCGTGCTTGCGGCGACCGGAGCAGTTCCGGCTGGAGCAGGGGCCTGCGGCGCCGTCGGCGCCGGTTCGATTCGAGGTCTCAATCAAATGGGTAAGAGTGACTGACGCACGGCCCGACGTGCGGGCCGCCTTGCGCGAACGCCGCGCGTGCCGGTGGAAGTCAGGCGGCCCGCACGCGGGCCGTGCGATCAGTCTCTCAGGGAAGGGTGTGTTGTCACTTTCGTTGTCATTCTCGTAGCTACGTCACACCAAGAGTCGCCGCCGCCAGATGGGCGTTTCGTCACGGAAAATAAATTTGGGATCGGCTAGCAGCGGCAGCGGCGCCGCCGGAGCAGCAGCGCGCTTCCTATCAACAGGTATGCAATCGTCCCGGGCTCGGGCGCCGAGACCGCGAAGTATTCCAACGCGTCGGCGCGGCCGCCGATGAGGTTCAGGTCCGTGTCGCGGGTGAACGTGTCGTCGTTAATGCGGATCCACTGCCCGTCGTGGTAGCGCCAGAGCTTGAGGACGGTCTCGTCCAGCTTCATCGCCGCCGCCATCTCGTCGTCGTACCGCACCAGCAAGTCCACCGCACCGTGCTCGAGTCCGCCGTCCTCGAACTGCCAGACGCCGATGAAGTGGTGGCCCTCGGGCAGCGTGGGGACGTCCCAACGGTCCTTACTTAGCAGCGAGATCCGCACCAGACCGTTAGAGGCGGCGTCGTGAACAGTAAAGCGGATGCTGTTGACCAGGTCGATGCTCGGATCGCCCGGGTCCTCGCCCCACGTGTAGGCGTTGGTGCCGGGCTTCACGTGGATGTTCGGGAGGACGACCTTGCCGTGGTTGACGGCGAACCAACCGTTGGTGCCGCCGTGGGCGGGGTTGTCGATGCTGTTGCCCAGGTAGCGGAAGCCGCCGAACTCGAGCGTGCGGTCCTGGCCGTAGCCGTCCGCGATGACGCGGCCATTGTGGTCGAGGAAGCCGTGCATGTTGACCAGTCCGGAGCCGCGGAGGGTGCCGGTGCCGGCCGAGTCGCCGCGGAGGACCAGTGAACCGCCGGTCGTGCCGTATGCCCCGTACTCGCTGATCTGGCCGGCGCCCAGGCCGTCGCCGATGTTGAACTGGCCGTCGCCGGAGTGGCCGATCTCGATCCCGTTGAGCTGCGGGCCAGTCGCGGACGCAAGGGTGGTCACCGGGTCCGGCGGGTTGATCAGGAGTCGGTTGCCGCCGTTGAGGTTGTAGATTCCCTTGCCGGCCGGTTCGACGCCAAGGCGCACGGCGTTCGCGATGTTGGTGGCGCCGCCGGTTTGCGTGAGCGTGCCGAGGCCGCGCTCGCCGATGACCTGCGTCTCGATCCGGTGAGTGCCGCCGTCGAGGGTAACGGCGCCGTGGCTGCCGACGGGTCCGCCGATAGTCATGGACCGACCGGGCGCGACCAGCGGGGTGTGGGCGGCTCCGGTGACCGAGAGCGCTCCGCTACCGCCGCCTAACGCTGAGTCAAACATGCCCGGCGGGGGAACGAGCGGGTAGATGGACTTGTTCTGCCCGAACGTGACGGAGCCGTCGATCCGGGCTTGGGCGCCGAGAACGGAGACTTCACGACTTGTAGCACCGCCGCCGCCTGCCACGGGCGCGGGATTGGAATCGGCGTGAGGTCTGCTCGGCCGCCGCGGGTCGGGCGCTGCCGACGCCAACTGCGCAGCCGGTTCGCTATTCATCGCGTGCGTGGAGCCCGCCAGGTTCGCACCGATCACGGTGGAGACCAGCTGCGCCACCAGGTGCGCCGGCCCACGCCGGCTGTGTGACGGGACGCCGCCGGGGCGGACGCGCTGCCGGTCATCGCCGGCGGAGGGGGCGTCCGTGAACCAAATCGCCGCCTGCACCACCGCGTCCGTCGCAATCGATCGCGCCGCCAGTGTCACTGGGGCGTTGTCGCCGCCGTCTCCCGCGTCAGCGCGCGGCGCCTGGAACGGCGACTGAAACCTCGGGAGGCGAAAAATGCCCTGGAGTCGCACCGGCCAATACTGCTTCAGCTCCTCCAGCGGCACGACCTTCGCCAGCGCCCCCGCGGCGGCGGCCATCGTCACCAACGCTACGAGCACGACCGCGGCCACCGTCTTGAGCTTGGCGATCATCGCCATGCCGGCCGCCCCGTGGGAGAAGGCCAGCACGTGCGACGAGATCATCGACCCGAGCTGGTTTCCGCCGGCCATCAGCTCTGCTGCGGCCTTGGAGGTCGAGGCGATCATGCCGTCGCTGACGGCGCCCCGGACGGCCATCGTGATTGCCAGCCCCATCGACAGGTGGCCCGGAGATGCGCCGCGCTCGCTCAGCCGCTGCGCCAGCATCTGGCGGCCGCGGTGGATCCGCACGCCCAGCGTGCTGGGTTTGCAGCCCAGCTCCCGTGCCATCTCTTCGCGCGAGAGGCCGCCGTAGTAATGCAGGATCATCGGCAGCCGGTACTTGGCCGGGAGCTGGTGCAGCTCTTCGTTCAGGACGACCTTCAGTTCCTCAACGTCGACGCTTTCCTGACCGCCATTGTGGTGGCCATTGCCGTTGCCGTTCCCATTCCCGTTATTCGAAGCGTGGGTTTCCTCGCGCGCCAGGCGGCGCTTCCTGGACCGGCGGATGTCGAGGGAAACGCGGCGGGCGACCTTCTGGAGCCAGGGGCCGATGTAACTTATGCTCTGGCCGTTAGTTTTGCAGTGGGTGGCGAGGCTGAGGAAAACAGCCTGGGTGGCGTCTTCTGCGTCGTGGGCATTGCGAGTGGTCTTGAGGCAGACGCCGAACACCATCGCCGCGTAACGGCGCACGATCTCCTCGAACGCGCCCTGCCTGCCGGTGAGCTTGAACTCCTCCAGCAGGTCGACTGCGTTGCGGGGGGATGCGAGGATAGTGCTCCCGTTCCCGTTCCCCAAGATCACCACCCACCAAAGTCGGTACGGTGTCGAGGCCGTTACAAATTCCCACCCCGGGACGGCCGCAGGGCAATGCTCCCAGTTCGCATAGTGGGAGCGCTTTCGCGAGGGTCATTGTAGCAGGGTCAGCCGCGGCCGGCACTTAGCAAACCGCGTTTCCGCCAGGTTGGACAGGCCGGACGAGCGGCGATACGATTGCTAGCTGGCTGGGACGGGGCCCGTGCCGCAAAGTTCCCGTAGCTCAATTGGATAGAGCGTCGGCCTCCGGAGCCGAAGGTTGCAGGTTCGACCCCTGCCGGGAACGTTTGACCGATCCCATTTCGGTCGGCCACTCGACCGGCTACACGTCTCAGGTATTCCGCCAGCAGGTCAGTGTTTGCGAGGGCAATTCCCCGAACAGCACTTGATAGTGACGTGCAAAACGTCCGAACTCGAGGACACCCAAGCCCCTCTCGATCTCCGTCACGGTACTTCTGTCGGACGTCGCCCGCGCTAATGCCCGCCGTACCTGGTGAAGCTGTCGGAGCTTCATGTAACGGCCGGGGCTGACGCCGAAGTAATCGCTGAACGCATTGCGAAGCGTTCGCTCGGAGACTCCGGCGGCCTCGGCGAGTTCACCCATTCGCATCGGATCATCGTCCAGGCCGGCATTGATCTGGGCCAGCGCGACCCGAACCACGTCGTCCCGCATCGCCCGTTTCCGTGCGCCCGGTGGCGTCGATGCGGGTGCGGTGGGCGGACCAAGGCACGCGAGCGACGCCGCCAGCAGTTCTGATTCCGCCGCCACCACGACAGTCGCATCGTCAAAGATCCATGGCACGCGCCCGTCGTTCGATTCGAGTCGATCCACCAACGATCGCAGCCGCGCGAGGCGGGCGAATGACGGCGTTAGCTTGTGAAGCGAAGTTGCGTAGGCGTCGGCGTCGAAGTGGTAGCGCGCTGCGTTCTGCGCTAGCACGTCACACGGAATATAGATCGAAAACCAATCACTTCTGCCTCGGGCTGCGAAGCACGCGCGGGCACGCGGGCCAATGATGATAAGTGAATCCCCGCCGATGTGTTCGCCGTTCGCCGTAAGCACCGCGGGCACGGTCGTCTCAACGAACAACAGGCATCCGCCGTGGCGGGCCGACCCTTGGAAGAGGGCACCACGTTCCTCGTGGCCACACTGGACGCTGATGCGGTTGAGCGGCCTGTGCGTAAACACCCATTTGCGTTCAACCGGATGGGTCAACATAAATCGGCCGTCGGCGTCGCTCACCGCGCAAGTGAACGCGTCGAAATCTGTGAAGGTTCGGGTCGCCATCGGGGTCTCCGGAAACCGCCACCTCCTAAATCCGTAGTTTGCCGAAACTGCATAGCCCGGCTCGCAGCGAATTGACAACCTATCCGCAGCGAGTGAACGCGGTCAAATGCGTCAGCCTGAATTCCAGTCGGCGCCGCTCCATCGGGTTCGAAGGCGCACCCATGATCAAGCTCGAGGACATTCGGTCGCTCACGGATTTTCAGCGGAACACGCGCGAGCACATCGAGCGACTCAAGCGGACGGGCCGGCCGGAGGTGCTGACGGTGAACGGGCAGGCCGAGCTCGTGGTGCAGGATGCCGCGGCATACCAGCGGCTGG
>JAJKIB010000407.1 GCA_021154745.1 Mycobacterium sp. | reverse complement strand
GCGAGGGGATAACTGACTTAGCGGCGTTAGCCGCCACCGGTCACAGGGTTTGACGACAGCGTGATGAAGCCGCCGTTGATCCACACGCCCCAACGGCCTCCCCAGCCCGAGGTCCACACGACGGGCTGCCCGTCCCAGAACTCGGCGGGTTTCGGAGGCGCCCAGTTAGGCGGCTGTTCACCTTGGACGGGCGCCGGTGGCGGGGGAGCCGGATCGGCGCTCGCCAGCGCAGCGCCCAGGCCGAGTACGGCCGCGAAGAGCCCGCCCGCGACTGCGACAGCAGGCAGAGTGGATTTGATCAAGCTCATGAGCATGATTCCAGCGTTAAGAGTATCCGGGTGCTTAGCAGACATAACCACCCTACGCTGGCGGAACGTCGTCGATAGCACCCGGCCCGCGAATGATCGAACATCACGGAAGCTACGCGCACCGAACTCTTCTAATATCCTGCGCTACAACGCATCGAGGACAATCAGGGCGATCGGAGGCCGGGCCGTTCACCACTTGCCCGAGCGCCACCTGTCCAGAATCCGACGGTCCCGTTTCGTCGGCCGCCCCGCACCGCGATCACGGGTCGCCACCGGCACGTAGGAAGTCGGAGGCGGCGCGGGCGTTCGATCGAGGTAGCAAGTCACGGCATCGGACGCACCGACCCGTTTCTGGATCACCCGTACCACGTCGACGATCCGCGTCGTGTCACCCACGCGGGCGCGCACCACGTCACCGGGAGACACGGTTGTTGACGGCTTTGCCGGCCGATCGTTGACCCGCACATGCCCACCTCGGCACGCGGCGGCCGCGTCCGGCCGGGTCTTCGTCAGCCGGACCGCCCACAACCACCGATCCACGCGCGTCGACTCCATAGCGTCCATCATGGACCGTTGACCGTGTGGGATCGTCGCCGCTAACTCGAGGCGTCAAGGATCTTGATCGCGAAGATGAGACTGTCACCCGGCTGGATTCCAGCGCTGGGCTGACCGTCGGGGTAGCCGTCGGCAGAGATCATCGCGACAGCGACCGTGGAGCCGACCTTCTGTCCAGCGATGGCCTTCTGAAAGCCCGGCACGACTCCGTCGAGCGAGAATTCAACCGGAGCGCCCTGTTCGTAGCTGCTGTCGAACACCGACCCGTCACGTCCATTCACGCCCATGTAGCAAACCGAAACCGTTGCCGTGTCTGCGACGACCGGCCCGCCACCTGCCTGCAGCGTGTGCACCTGCGTCTCAGTCACGCTGAACGGCGCACCAACCTTGACGTTTGGCGCAGTCGTATCCGTGGATCCGGTGACTGCGACGCTGCCAGTGGCCCCCGAAAGCGTCCACTCGGGTGCGCCACCGTTCTCCGGTGCTGCCGTCGGGCACCTGCCGGCTGCAGTTGCGGTTGCCGTTTCGATGGCGGAGGACGTCACCGCTTCGGCGACGGCGGGCGTGCTTGCCGATGACGCCCCCGTATCTGAGCCGCATGCGGCGAGCGTCATGACGAGCGACGCGGCACAGGCCGCGAGCGCGGCGGAGGAAGAAGGCACACGAGAGAAGTTCACCGCCGTCACGCTACAGCGGCATTACTCAGCCCCTGCCGGTAGCCCTGCGATGTCGGCGAAGGGTCCATGGGGCATGGCACCACAGCCAGGGGCAGTGCCTAAAACCACTGGGCGGCACCGTGATACGGAGTGGTTCACTGATGATCCACCATATTGGTTGTGGCCGCATTCGAGGGCGTCCTATGCTCGGCGTCAATGCCAAGGAGTGTCAACCATGATCCTCCCGAAGATCCGGGACCCTCGCTTTGTGACGACGCGCCGCGGCGGGACCCTGATTGATTCGGATCACCATCTCCTCGCTCTCTGGGCTGCAGCTTGCGCTGAGCACGTCCTTGACCTCTTCGAGTCTGCTCAGCCTGAGGACCCACGGCCGCGTCAGGCGATCGAGCATGCCCGCGCCTGGGTGCGTGGCGAGGTCACGATGACCCAGGCTCGCGCCGCGGGTGGACATGCAATGGGCGCGGCCAGAGACCTGCGCGGGCCAGCACGGCATGCCGCATACGCTGCCGGTCAGGCCGGGGCCGTCGCACACGTTGCGGCGCACGAACTCGGTGCGGCCGCCTATGCGATCAAAGCCGTACGTGCTGCCGCGCCGAAAGGCGGGGGTGAGGCCGCGGGACGATTGGAGTGCGACTGGCAGCGGGACCAGCTCCCAGCGGCGATTCGCGAGCTCGTGCTTGACGACCAGCGGTTGCGGAACGACATCTGCTGGTCGGTGTTTGACTGCTGAGCGCGGGCCGACAACAAGGGGCAGCAGTGAAATCTATTGGGCAGCAGCACCATTTGTTCGAGGCGTGATCTATGCCGGCCCAAGGAGAGCGACGAGGAAGCCGGAGTCCTCTGTGGAGGGGCGCAGATCCCAAGTGGACAGCAGCAGATCTGGCGTGAATCCCGCCTCAGCTGCGTCGTCGAGAAACTGGCCGAACTCATACTCGCGACCCGCGCCGAAGCCGAACACCGCTCGACCGTCACCCGCGAGGTGGGCACGTAATCTCGTCAGCACCTGAACGCGGGTGCTCGGAGCAAGGAATGTCATGACGTTGCCGGCGGACACAATTACGTCGAACGGCTCGGTGATGCCCCGGGCGGGCAAGTCGAGTTCGGCGAGGTCGCCCACGAGCCAGCGCGGTCCGGGACGGTCCTGCTCGGCCGCGTCGATCAGCACCGGGTCGACGTCGACACCGACTACGTAATGACCGGCGGCTGCCAGATATCCGCCCAGCCGGCCGGGTCCGCAACCGGCATCGAGAATGCGGGCGCCGCGGGGTGCCATCGCGTCCACGAGACGAGCTTCCCCGGCCAGATCCTCTCCGGCGCGTGCCATGGAACGGAAGCGTTCGACATACCAGTGCGAATGTCCGGGATCGGCCTTGACCTTCTGCATCCAGATGCTCTGCTCCGCCATGCGAGCATTGTTGCAAGAGGAAAACCGGTGGAAGCGACCGCGGTGGCGGCGATAGCGGCGCAGTGGTCGTGAAGCAGCCCGGGCAACGTCAGTTCGGATTCGGCGAGTTCGGTGCGTGTACTGCCGGCGGCGCCGCGGAGTGCTCACGGCGCAGACCCCTGCGGTCGTAGAAGCGGGTGACAGCGGCGCCGATCGCGAGACCGATGATCAATCCCACCGTCGTCGTCACGAGGGAATGGCTGAGACCGGCGTCGGCGCGGCCCTGGAAGTAGAGCAGTGACCGCGTGCCGAGGAAGATCTGGTGCATCGGCTCGAACTTCGCCAGCCAACTGAAGACCGGCGGCGCCGCCTGCAGCGGAATGGTCGCGCCGTTGGACGGCAGCCCCAGTATCACGAAGATGAACAGGTTGGCCAGCAGGCCCATCGACCCACGGCGATCAGTGACGTCGAACTGATGCCCACGGCCGCGATGGTGAACACTCCGTAGAGCCACAGCGCCAACACATTCGGTATCGGCATGCCAAGGGCCGAGGCGATTCCGATGTAGACTGCCGACGTCAGCACGGCGATGATCACCATGAACGCCCACTTGACGAGCAAGGTGCGGAACCGGGAAATGCCGATCTGTTCGGCGAATCGATAGACCGGGCCCAGCTCGGCGGGCACGAATCCGTGCATCGAATCGACCAACGAGCTCACGAGGATGCTGCCGGTGAATCCCGCGAGGATCAGCAGCAGCGCGTAGTAGAACGCGGAAAGCCCATTGCCGGTGCCGTTCGGCAGCGGCTCGTAGTCGTTGACGGTGATGTCGATCGGGCTCGACAACGCCAGCGAGACGCCGCCCGGCAGCGGTGAACCGGACCCACGCGCCGCCTGGGCCGACAGCTGTTTGCCGACGTTGGCATCGATCTCCTTGATGGCCTAGCCCAGTGCCTCTCCGGCGATGCTCGCGCCGAGCTCGCCTGCGCGCGGATTCACCGAGATCGTGACGACCGGTCGGACCGGTTGGCCGGGTTGCATTGCGGCCGAACCGAATTCCTGCAGCTGCGCCGAGAAATCGGCGGGTATCTGCACCTGGCCGTAGATCTATGCGGTGCCCATCTGCGTGGCGGCCTCGTCGGCCGACAGCACGCGCACGTCGAATTGTTCGGCGTTGAGCCCCGATACCAGCCCGTCGACGATCTGCTTGCCCGACGGTCCCGTGTCGGAGTTGACGACGGCGATCGGGAAGTGGCGCAAGTTCGTCGTCGGATTGAGAATGCCGCCGAGATACAGCGCTGCCAATGCAGAGAACAACACGAGCGCGACGACGATCGGCGACAGCGAGAATCGTGGCGTGCGTAGCGTCGCCATCGGGTCCGGTGCGGCGTGCCGTGCGTGCGGAGTGTGCGACATCAGTGCTCCTCTTGGGTACTCGGCTTTTCAGGCCGAAGCAGGATCAGGGCGAGAACGATCGCGGCGAAGGGGACGGACGCCATGATCAAGCCGAGGGTGTGGATCGCGTCGACCAGTCAACGACATTCACCCCGCCGGTCGACGAAACGGAGGTGCCGTGCGCGGCCCGCAGCGCGTCGCGGGCCTGCTCGAGGGTGAGGTCGGTGCCGGCGAGCTTGGACGTGGCGTTGTGGGCGAACAGCGCGGTGCCGACAAGTGCGAACAGCGCGGGCCCCAGCGAGTAGCCCGCCTGGCCGATAGCTGTCTTGACCGCGGACACCGAGCCGCCGAGATCGGGCGGTGCGGCGGACATCATGATCGTCGATTGCGGGGTCTGCACCACCGCTCCGCCGACGGCGTTCAACGCCACCGCGAGGAAGAACAGCACCAGTGAGGTGTGCTTTTCGACGACGGTCAGCATCAGCAGACCGGCGAGCAGCAAGAGCAGACCTGTGACGAGGACTACGCGGTCACCGAATCTTTGCGCGGCGCTTCCCGATCCGCTGGCGGACAGGATCGTCGGGTCGGCGGCGGTGATGCTGTAGCCAAGACCGATCGCCACCACCGTCATGGTGGCCGCATGCCCCGACACCCCAGGCCGCTCGCCCGTGGCATCGGCGGCGGGCTGCGTCACTCTCCGTAAACCTGCTTGCCCGCCAAGAACGTCGCGCGCACCTCCAGGTCGGCGATCTGCTCCGGCGGGACAGCGCGGGGATCGGCCGAGAGAACTACCATGTCGGCGTACTTGCCGACCTCTAGTGACCCGATGACGTCGTCGGAGAACAGCTGCCACGCAGCGTCGATGGTCTGCGCCCGGATCGCCTGTTCCACAGAGATCCGCTCCTCCGGCCCGATCACCCTGCCGCTCGGCGCAATCCGCGTCGCCGCGACGCTGATGTTGCGCAGCGGCTCCTCCGGCGTCACCGGGGGATCATTGTGCAGCGAGATACGCATTCCGGTGGCAACCGCGGAACCGCATGGCATCCAACGGCTTCCGCGCTCGGGACCGAACAGCCCGTCGACGATGATGTCGCCCCAGTAGTGAATCTGGTCGACGAACAGACTACAGGTGACGCCCAGATCGTGGGCGCGCTGCAGCTGCTCGTCGCGGATCGCGCCAACATGCTCGAGCCGAAGCCTGTGGTCGTCCCTCGGATGCTTGCGTAGGGCGTCCTCGTAGATGTCGAGGATCGTGTCGACGCCTGCGTCACCCATGACGTGGCAGGACATCGGCCAGCCCAGCGGGAAGTAGGCGTGCACGATCTCGATGAGCTGCTCGGGCGTGTAATTGGCGTGGCCGCACGAGCCAGGGGGCACGCCTATGGTGCGGGTGGCGTCGGTGTCCAGGTAGGGAAAAGACAAGTCGATATTGCCAATCCACGGCGAGCCGTCGACCCAGATCTTGATGCCGACCTGCCGGAACAGGTCGTCGCCGTTGACCGGGGTCATGTCGGTGGTCATCGCAGCGGTGGAGATCTCGTATACGCGCAGCCGCACGGTGAGGTCGTCGTCGCGCATCTGCTCCAGAACCGGGCGAAAGACCGGGTCGAACGCCATCTCCGAACAGGTGGTCAATCCGACGCGATTGAGCCGGTCGAGCTCGGCGTGCAGCATCGCGGGGTAGTCACTGGCCGCAATAGCGCCAGTGAGAAGCGAGAACACCGCGGCGGTCTCCTCGGCGGTGCCATCGAGATCGCCATTGGCGTCACGGCCGTACTTGGAGCCCTTGGGGTCCTGGGTATCGCGGGTCAGCCCG
>JAJKIB010000406.1 GCA_021154745.1 Mycobacterium sp. | reverse complement strand
CATCCCCTGCTGGCCAGGGGTGTGTACACCGAAGCCGCGCCTGGCCAACGCCGGACCATGCATCGCCGCCTCGCCGACATCGTCGACGAGCCCGAGTTGCGCGCCCGCCATCTGGCGTTGGCCGCAACCAGCGGTGACGAAGTCACGTTGGGGGCGCTCGATACAGCGGCGGAGTCCGCGCGCACCCGTGGGGCACCCGCGGCGGCCGCCGAACTGGTGGACCTGGCGATCGGCCTGGGCGGTGATACCGCCGAACGCCGACTGCGTTCCGCCCTATACCATTTCGATGCGGGCGACCAGGAGCGGGCGCGCACCGTCCTCGAAGAGACCATCGAGCAGCTGGCGCCCGGCGACCTGCGGGCAGAGGCGTTGAGCCGACTCGCTGTTGTGCGGCTGTATGGAGACGGCTTCTTCGAGGGTGCACGCTTGCTGCAACGCGCGCTCAGTGAGGTGCGCTTCGACAGCCCGCTTCGGGTGCAGATCTTGATCACGTTGGCCTATTCCCTGCTCAACTCCAATCAGCCCCGCGCAAGCGTGGAAATGGCCGAGGAGGCCGTCGCCCAGGCCGAGCGCCTCAACCAGCCACACTTGCTTGGCCTGGCGCTCGGTATGCGGGTGGTCCTGCGGTTCCTCTGCGGGGAAGGGTTCGACGAGGTGAATCTTGATCGGGCAGTGGCGCTGGAGGACCCGGATATCGTCACGCCGTTGGTGTTTCGGCCATCCGTTCAGCGTGCCCTGCTGCTGGAGTGGACCGGCCGCCCTGAGGAATGCCTTCACGTATTGGACGCGGTCCGGCGTCGGTGCTTGGAAAAAGGTGAGGAAGGTGAACTCGTGTTCATCGCTCAGCATGTGGTGCTGAGCAGCATTTGGCGAGGCGACTTCGTCGAGGCCGGCCTGGTCGCCGAGGACGCGATGGAGCGCGCCCGGCAGCTCGGCGGCGACACCCCGCTCTTCTTGGCGCACGGCCTGCGGGCGAAGCTGGCCGCGTACGCCGGCCGCGAAGCCGACGCACGGCAGGCGGCCGCGGAAGCGATCGAGATCGGCGGGCGCACCGGGGCATTTCGGTTGATCGAGCGTGTCGTTGCCGCGCTCGGGTTCCTGGAAGTATCGCTGGGCCGGTACGAGGCCGCGATCGCAACCATGGAGCCGCTGGTGACCAGGTTCGACCCGGCGTCGACACCCACCGAGCTTCCCAATGCCGCGTTTCTCACCGACGCCATCGAGGCACTGATTCAGGTAGGTCGGGGCGCCGAGGCGGAGCCCCTGATCGACGCCCTCGAGCGCAACGGCGAGCGTCAGGACCGCGCGTGGATGATCGCCATCGGCGGCCGTGGCAGAAGCATGCTGCTTGCCGCCCGCGGTGACCTCCGTGGTGCCGGCGCGATCGCGGCACGTGCGATGGCCGAACACGACCGGCTGCCGATGCCCTTCGAGCGCGCTCGAACGCTGTTGCTGCTGGGCCAATTACAGCGAAGGCAACGCAAAAAGGAGTCCGCATCGGCAAGCCTGCAGGAAGCACTGGACATCTTCGAGCGGCTGCATGTCCCGCTGTGGGCCGACCGCGCCCGTGCCGAACTCGTCCGCGCAAACGTCGGTCCGCGTCAGAGCGGGCAGCTCACGCCATCGGAGCAACGGGTCGCCGAGCTCGCCGCGTCGGGCATGAAGAACCGCGACGTCGCGACCGCGCTGTTCATCAGCCCGAAGACCGTCGAGGCGAACCTGGCCCGGATCTATCGCAAGCTGGGCATCAAATCGCGTGCTGAACTCGGCCGTCACATGAGCAGGACCTAGATCGGCCCAGGAATAGGGAAACACCCTATTTCTCAACGGTCTTGAGCGCATTAGCGTCAACTCCGCCGTGCAGGTCAAGTAACTGAAGGAGGATCGGTGACGGTAACCCTAGACCCGGCCACCCATAACCCAGCGACTCTGGTGACGACCGCGACCAGCCAGCCGGCGTTGGGCACCGGCTTGGCGATGCTGGCCCTCGTTTCGCTGCTGGATCTGCCCAAGGCTGACCGATCCGACCGGGTGGTCGCGCTGGGTGGCGCCGCGGCGGCCGCGTGGTTCCTGGTTCGGGGCAAGCGGCGCCGCTAGGCCCCGTTGTTGGCACCGCCGGAGTTGGCGCCCTCGATGTCCGTGATCGGGAAGTTCGGCATCGGTTTGGGCGATGGCGTGTTCGGCAGCGTCGGGATCTCAGCCGGCGGGATATCGGTGATGTCGTTGGCCGGCGGCCCGTTGTCGCGGCTGCCGTACGAGCTGCCCGGTTCGCGGGACCCAAGCAGCTGGCTCACGGTCACCAGGTGATAGCCGTTTCTCTTCAGCACCGGGATGAACTGGTAGACAACGTCGACGGTGCTGGAATAGGTGTCGTGGAACAACACCACCGAGCCCGGCTTGATCTGCGTCTTGAGCATGTACGTGGTGGCGGCGGTGTTGGAGTCGTTGACCCAGTCGAAAGGGATGACGTCCCAGTTGATGTCGGCCATGCCCTGCTGCTTGGCCGCCGCCAAGACGTTGTCGTTGATCAGCCCGCCCGCGGTGCGAAGGAGCTTGGGCCGCTCGCCGGTTGCGGCTTGGATGGCGTCGTTGGCCTTGGAGATCTGGCTGGGGATCAGCTCCGGCGGGATTGTCGTCATGTTGGGGTGTTCCCACGTGTGGTTGGCCACCTCCATGCCGGCATCGGCAACGCGCTTGGCGCCTGCGGGGTTGGCGGCGACCTTGTTGCCAATCAGGAAGAACGTCGACTTGGCGTCGTTGTCGCGCAGGATCTGCAGCAGCCGGTCGGTGTACGGGCTCGGCCCGTCGTCGAACGTCAGCGCCACGCACTTGACCTGTGAGCAGTCGACGTTGTCCGCGCTGGCTTTGCGGACGTGGCCGGTCAGCCCGCCGACGACCAGCACCGCGGCGGCCGCGAGCACACCAAGGACGGTCCTGGCGTACCGCCAGGCCTGGCTGTCGGGTCGCTTCGGCACCCAAGCAGCCTACCGATTAGTGGTTTCGGCGCGCTTACGCCCGCTCAGCGTCCGTCAGCGCGCCGAAATCGCTCACGGCAGGGCGCCGGGGCTGATCTCTTCGAGCATCTCGGTGACCAGAGCCGCGATCGGTGAGCGCTCACTGCGCAGCAGCGTGATGTGCGCGAACAGCGGGTGGCCCTTGAGCTTCTCGATCACCGCGGCAACGCCGTCGTGGCGGCCCACCCGTAGGTTGTCGCGCTGGGCGACGTCGTGGGTGAGCACCACGCGCGATCCGGCGCCGAGCCGGGACAGCACAGTCAGCAGCACGTTGCGTTCCAGCGACTGCGCCTCGTCGACGATCACGAACGAGTCGTGCAGCGAGCGGCCGCGGATGTGGGTCAGCGGCAGCACCTCGAGCATGCCGCGGGAGAGCACCTCCTCGAGCACCGCCGGGCTGGCCAATCCTTCGAGCGTGTCGAAGACGGCCTGCGCCCATGGGCCCATCTTTTCACTCTCGCTGCCGGGCAGGTAGCCGAGCTCCTGTCCGCCGACCGCATACAGCGGCCGGAACACGACGACCTTGCGATGGGTCCGACGTTCCAGCACCGCCTCCAGGCCTGCGCACAGCGCGAGTGCGGACTTGCCGGTGCCCGCCTTGCCACCGAGAGAGACGATCCCGACCGATTCGTCTTGCAGCAGATCGAGCGCCACCCGCTGTTCGGCGGAGCGGCCGCGCAATCCGAACACCTCGCGATCGCCGCGTACCAGCCGCACCCGCTTCTCGGGACTGACTCGGCCAAGGGCGTGGGAGGTGCCGCCCAGCAGCCGAATCCCTGTGTGGCACGGAAGATTACGTGCGGCTTCGAGGTCGATTTCGCCGTCGGCGTACAACGTGTCGATCTCGTCCGGCGAAAGCTCGAGCTCGTCCATCCCGGTCCATCCGGACGTGATGACGTCCTGGGCGTGGTACTCGTCGGCAGACAGGCCGACCGCGCCGGCCTTCACCCGCAGCGGAATGTCCTTGCTGACCAACGTGACTCGCTTGCCCTCCGCGGCGAGGTTGGCCGCGCAGGTGAGGATCCGCGCATCGTTGGTCTCGGTCCGGAAGCCCGCGGGCAGCACCGTCGGATCGCTGTGGTTCAGCTCGACATGCATCGTGCCGCCTTGCGTCCCAACGGGAATCGGCAAATCGAGCCTGCCGTGCTCGAGCCGCAGGTCGTCGAACAACCGCAGTGCCTGCCGGGCGAACCAGCCAAGCTCGTGGTGATGCCGCTTGGCTTCCAGTTCGCTGATGACCACCAATGGGACCACCACCTCGTGTTCGGCAAACCTCGTCGCCGCCCACGGATCGGACAGCAGCACGGAGGTGTCGAGCACATAGGTCCGGACGTGCGACTCAGTCACGTAGCGCTCCTCGAGGCGAGGGAATTCATGCGGCCCCGCACGAACATCTCGGCGGACTGCGGTACCAGGACCGGGGCCGGTCCTCTCGTGATCGAACCGATCGGTACCACCCGGATAGCAGAGCATGTCGCTAGCCATCGAGAAACGACGCTACTCTCGCCGAGCGCATCGCGCCGTGCAGGCGCGCCGTGGCTAACTACCTCACACGTGGGCGCGCAGCGCAGGCTCGTCGGCGAGCCCCCACGCGCTGATCCGATCGGCGATCACCCGGCGCAGTTGCTCCGGTCCGAAGATGCCGGCATCGGCCATGTGCGAGACCTTGTCCGCGTACGCGTCGATGTCCCCACCGACGGGGCCGAGTTCGGCTGCGCGGCGTGCGATCGCCTCGATCGTCTCGTCGCGGCTGTAGGTGAGGCAGTGCGCGACGAGGTTGGCGAAGAACTCCTCGTGGCGCTCCTCATCCTTGGCGATGCGGCCGATGAGGTTCTTCAGCACGGGCTCGGCGATCTGCGCTTCGAGATTGCGGCAGAACACGGCGTGCTCGCGCTCGAAGAACGCCATGAACACCAGGCGTTCGATCTGCGTGTAGTGGTCGGCGCGGTAGCCCTTCATCACGTGCTCGACGCGCACATCCTCGTTGGCGACGGGGTCGATCTCGCGGGTAACCACCAGGTAGTTGCGCAGTGCGACGGCGTGCAGGTGCTCCTCGGCGGTCCAGCGGCCGATCCAGCGACCCCACTTCTCCTCGAGGATGAAGCTGAACACGAACTCCCGGTGGTAACCGGCGAGGTTGTCCTTGGTGATCAACAGAATCTCAAGCGCGTCGGTGACGGTCTTGGGCAGCGTGACCTGCGACGGGTCCCAGTCGCGTCCGCCGAGGAAGGCGAAGTTCTCGCCCTGGTCGAACGGCACGTAGTCGTGGGCGAACCAGAGGTCCTCGGTGTCGATGTGGCGGCGCAGTTCCCGCTGCACGACCGGCTCGAGTTCGAGTATCAACTCATTAGGTACAGGTTTCTGTGCCATAAAAGTAACTGTAACCCGAGTTCACATGTTTTCTGAAATCGGGTGCGGTGTGTCACGGACGGCCCTGTAACTGCCAGTCCTCCAGGCCCTCGTACAGCGGAAACTCCCTGGTCAGGCAGCGCACCCTGTCGTTGCGCGTCGACATCTCGGCAGTTTGGGACAGCGCCGTTGCGATGATGTCGGCGACCTCGGTGAACTCGACATCGCCGAAGCCGCGAGTGGCCAGCGCAGACGTACCGATCCGCAGACCCGACGTGACCATCGGCGGTCGCGGATCGTTCGGCACGGCATTGCGGTTCACCGTGACGCCGATATCGTGCAGCAGATCCTCAGCGGTCTTGCCGTCAAGAGGCGAATCGCGAAGATCAACCACCACCAAGTGGACGTCGGTGCCGCCGGTGACCACGCTGACACCCGCCCGTTTGACGTCGGCGCCCAGCAGTCGGTCCGCGATGATGCGCGCACCGGAGAGCGTTCGGCGCTGGCGGTCGGCGAACTCGGGCGAACCCGCGATCTTGAAGGTGACCGCCTTGGCAGCGACCACCTGCATGGCGGGGCCGCCCTGCGTGCCCGGGAACACCGCCGAGTTGACGGGTTTCGCGAACCACTGCTTGCCGAGGATCAATCCGGAACGGGCGCCACCCAGCGTCTTG
>JAJKIB010000405.1 GCA_021154745.1 Mycobacterium sp. | reverse complement strand
TGTGCTTCGGGTTCCTCATCAAGAAGGTGGAACCCATCCGACGGGTCTGATAGCACACTCAGCAGACGCAAAAGTTCCCATTTCGCAACGAAATTGGGGACCTTTGCGTCTGCTGGCGCTAGAAGAGATCGGTCCCGAGCGTGGCGAGGATTCGCCTGAAGTCGTCACGCTCGCGGTCGGTCAGATTGGCCATCAGCCGGCGCTCGGCTGCACGCACACCGGCGTCGGTGCGGCTCAGCAGGTCTTCGCCCTCACGGGTCAGTTGAGCGGGCAGCGATCGACCCGACGACACGCTCGCCGGCCGTGTCACGAGGCCACGATCCTCGAGACCGCGCAGCACCATGTTCATCGCCTGTGGTGAGACGTTCAGGGCGCGGGCCAGATCGGCGTTGGACTGCCCCGGGTACTTCGACAGCACCCGCATGCAGAGGTATTCGGGGAACGCCACTTCCAGCGGGTCCAGCACCGTCGCCGCCACGTCTGTCTTCAGCGCAAACATCACTCGGCTCAGCAGGTAGCCCAGCGGCTGATCGTCAATCGGCTCGGTCATATCAAGTATCTTGACACATATCAACTAGATTGATATACCGGGTACATGACCACACCATCGCAGGATCTGTTCGAGAACGCATACAAGGGCGAGGCCTCGGAGCTAGGGCTCGGCACCAAGCCACCGTGGAGCATCGGTGAACCTCAGCCGGAGATCGCGGCCCTGATCGAGCAGGGCAAGTTCAAAGGCGACGTGCTCGACGTCGGCTGCGGCGAGGCGGCCGTCGACCTGTATCTCGCGGAGCGCGGCTTCACCACCGTCGGGCTCGACCTTTCGCCGACGGCCATCGAGCTCGCCAAGGCCGAAGCCGCCAAGCGCGGGCTGACCAATGCCAGCTTCGCGGTCGCCGACATCAGCGCATTCACCGGATACGACGGCAGGTTCAACACCATCGTCGACTCCACGCTGTTCCACTCGATTCCGGTTGAAGCCCGCGAGGGTTACCAGCAGTCGATCGTGCGTGCGGCCGCGCCTGGGGCGTCGTACTACGTACTGGTCTTCGACCGCGCCGGCCTGCCCAACGGCCCAGCCAACCCCGTCACCGAAGACGAACTGCGCGAGGTGGTGTCCAAGTACTGGACTATCGACGAGATCCGGCCGGCCCGCATTCACGCCAATTTGCCTGCCGAGCTCCCCGCTGATTTGCCGATGCCGTTCGGTGACGTGCGCGACGAACCCAACGGCCGCAAGTCGGTCCCGGCCTTTCTGCTGACGGCGCATCTACCGGAGAGCTAATCCGCCACGGGGGTCCCCATAGCGGCAATCCGGCCGCTATGGGGCAGGATTAGGGGCGATCTCTTGCGAGGACCCCGAAGGAGTCGGATGGCGGACGCCGAGCCCACCAGCCCCAACGGCATCGAACCATTACCAATCCGGCCGATGTACACCCGCGTGCTGCTGAAGCTCGGTGGCGAGATGTTCGGCGGCGGGCAAGTCGGCCTGGACCCGGACGTTGTGCACCAAGTGGCCCGGCAGATCGCCGAGGTGGTCCGCAGCGGCGTGCAGGTGGCCGTCGTCATCGGCGGCGGCAACTTCTTCCGCGGCGCCCAGCTACAGCAGCGCGGCATGGAGCGCACCCGCAGCGACTACATGGGCATGCTCGGCACCGTGATGAACAGCCTTGCGCTGCAAGACTTCCTGGAAAAGGAAGGCATCGCGACACGGGTGCAGACCGCGATCACCATGGGACAGGTGGCCGAACCCTACATCCCGCTACGGGCCCGTCGGCACCTGGAAAAGGGCCGAGTGGTGATCTTCGGCGCAGGCATGGGCCTGCCGTATTTCTCCACCGACACCACCGCCGCGCAGCGCGCGCTGGTGATCGGCGCCGAGGTGGTGCTGATGGCCAAGGCAGTCGACGGCGTCTTCACCGCCGACCCGCGTGTCGACCCAACCGCCGAGCTGCTCGCCGCAATCAGCCACCGCGAGGTCATCGACCGGGGACTGAAGGTCGCCGACGCCACCGCGTTCAGCCTGTGCATGGACAACGGCATGCCGATCCTGGTGTTCAACCTGCTCATCGACGGCAATATCGCGCGGGCGGTGGCAGGTGAGAAGATCGGAACACTGGTCACCACCCAATAGGAGTATGTCGTGATCGACGAAACCCTCTTCGACGCAGAAGAGAAGATGGAGAAGGCGGTGTCGGTGGCGCGTGACGACCTGTCGTCGATCCGCACCGGCCGGGCCAACCCCGGGATGTTCAATCGCATCAACGTTGACTACTACGGTTCGGCCACCCCGATCACCCAGCTGTCGAGCATCAACGTTCCCGAGGCCCGGCTCGTGGTCATCAAGCCCTACGAGGCGAACCAGCTGCGCAACATCGAGGACGCCATCCGCAATTCGGATCTGGGGGTCAATCCCACCAACGACGGCAATGTCATCCGGATCGCCATCCCGCAGTTGACCGAGGAGCGTCGACGCGATCTGGTCAAGCAGGCCAAGTCCAAGGGTGAAGACGCGCGCGTCTCCGTGCGCAACATCCGTCGCAAGGCGATGGAGGAACTGCACCGCATCAAGAAGGACGGCGAGGCCGGCGAGGACGAGGTGGCTCGCGCCGAGAAGGACCTCGACAAGACCACGCACCAGTACACAACCCAGATCGACGAGCTGGTCAAGCACAAAGAAGGCGAGCTGCTGGAGGTCTAGTGGCCGATCAGCAAGCGACTCCAGTGCCAGACACCGACGCCGGCCCGACCGAGCCGCCCAAGAAAGCATCCCGAGCAGGCCGCGATCTGCCCGCCGCGATCGCCGTCGGCGTGCTGTTGGGCGGGATGGCCATCGCGGTTTTGAACTTCGCTCCGATCGGATGGCTGCCGGTGTTGTCGGTTTTCATTCCGATCGCGACCTACGAAGTCGTTCGACGGCTGCGTGAGGCGGGCTACGCGCTTCCCGTGATTCCGTTGTTGGTCGGCGGCGTGGCGATGATCTGGCTGACATGGCCCTTCGGCCCGGCAGGCCTGCTGGGTGCCTACGGCGGAACGATCGTGGTGTGCATGGTGTGGCGCCTAGTCGGGCAGGGTCTCGGCGAGCAGCCCGTGAACTATCTGCGCGATATCTCCGCCACGGTGCTGCTCGCGACGTGGGTGCCGCTGTTCGCGAGCTTCAGCGCGCTGCTGATCTTCCAAGAGGACGGTGGCATCCGAACGTTCATCGTGATCGCGACCGTCGTCTTCGCCGACATCGGCGGATATGTCGCCGGGGTGTTGTTCGGCAAGCACCTGATGGCACCGGCGATCAGCCCGAAGAAATCGTGGGAGGGGCTGGGCGGCTCGCTGCTCTTCGGCATCACCGCGGCTGTCTTATCGGTGGCGTTCCTGCTCGACAAGCCCGCCTGGGTCGGTGTGCCTCTGGGGTTGATGCTGGTGATCACCGGCGTGCTGGGCGATCTCGTCGAGTCGCAGGTCAAGCGTGACCTGGGCATCAAGGACATGGGCACGCTGCTACCCGGTCACGGGGGCATCATGGATCGGATCGACGCGATGCTGCCGTCGGCCGTCGCCGGCTGGATCGTCCTGACGCTGCTGGCGTGATCCCCTGGCGTTCAGCCAGCACGCGGCCGCGCCGACCACGAGCCCGACCGCGATCCCGATATCCGGCCTCTGGCCCAGCATCACCCACGAAAGCAGGCCCGCGACCGCAGGGATGACCGCGAACAGCATCGCCACCGCGGCGGCGCCGTAGTTGTTGATCGCGCGCACGTAGAGCGTCATGCACAGGGTGGCGTTGAGCAGCACGACGGCGGCCACCGCGCCCGCCGCTTTCCACGGGTCGGTCACGTGCCACGGCATAACCGTCGCCAGCACCGCGACCGGCAGCAGGGACACGGCGTTCTGCAGAGCCGCCGTCGCACGGAAGTCCACGTTGGAGCAGAACCGCTGCTGATAGACGCCGCCCGCGGCGATGCTGAGCAGCGCAACCAGCAGGAGCAGCACGACGGTGTCGACTCCGCCGATCGCCAACAGCCGTCCCACGCAGGCGGCCAGCACCGCGAGCACGCCGAGGACCAAGGCACCGATACGTGTCCAGGTCATGGCCTCGCCGAGGAATGTTGTCGCCAGCACGGCGGTGACGACGGGATTCATCGAAATGACCACCGCGCCCAGTACCGCAGGCGCGCCGTGCATCAGCGCCAGGTACAGGCAGACGAACTGCAGCGCCTGGGCGAGAAGCCCGCTGATCAGCACATGCACAAGCGTGCGACCAGTGGGCCATGTCACACGGGCGATCAACGCCCAGGCGGAGAGGATCGCGCCGGCCAGCCCGAACCGGAATACCAGCACCGCCATCGGCGACATCGCCGAAACAGCAAGTGCGCCAATGGGATATCCGAGCGCATAGAATAACGTCAGATTCGACGCGGTGCGGATCGGCATCGGGGGCAGGGCCATGGTTCCCATAGTTGCGAGCAACGCCTGTCGTCGCCAATCAATTTCGGCCATCCCGGATGAGATACTGACAGCACATCATGGCCACTTCCTTGCCCCTGGTCTTCGACGCTCCGCGACGTGCAATGCCGCCGCGGCACCTCGCTGACCTCGACGAGTCCGGTCGTGCGGCGGCCGTGGCGGACTTGGGGCTGCCTGCGTTTCGGGGTAAGCAGCTGGCCAACCAGTACTACGGCCGGTTGATCGCCGATCCGCATCAGATGACCGATCTGCCCGCCGCGGTGCGCGCTCAAGTCGCCGACGCATTGTTCCCGCCGCTGCTCGACGCCGTGCGCGAGATCGAGTGTGACGCGGGCGAGACGCGAAAGATGCTGTGGCGGGCGGTCGACGGCACGACGTTCGAGTCGGTGTTGATGCGCTACCCGCAGCGCAACACGGTGTGCATCTCGTCGCAGGCCGGGTGTGGCATGGCGTGCCCGTTCTGTGCGACGGGGCAGGGTGGGCTGACCCGCAACTTGTCGACGGCGGAGATCCTGGAGCAGGTGCGGGCGGCGTCCGTGGAATTACGCGACCGCGACCACGGCCGCTTGTCCAACATCGTGTTCATGGGCATGGGCGAGCCGCTGGCCAACTACAACCGAGTGCTGGCGGCGGTGCGCCGCATCACCGCGGCACCCCCGCACGGCTTCGGCATCTCGGCGCGGTCGGTGACCGTATCGACGGTCGGGCTGGCCCCGGCGATCCGCAAGCTCGCCGACGAACGACTCGGCGTCACGCTGGCGCTGTCGCTGCACGCGCCCGACGACGAACTGCGCGACACGCTCGTGCCGGTCAACAGTCGGTGGAAGGTATCCGAAGCCCTTGAGGCCGCGCGGTATTACGCCGACGCGACCGGGCGACGGGTGTCGATCGAATACGCGTTGATCCGTGACATCAATGACCAGCCTTGGCGGGCGGATCTTTTGGGCAAACGGCTGCACGGTGCGCTGGGACCGCTGGTGCACGTCAACGTCATCCCATTGAATCCGACGCCCGGCAGTGAGTGGGACGCCAGCCCGAAGGCGGCCGAACGCGAGTTCGTGAGGCGTGTCCGGGAACGGGGCGTGTCATGCACGGTGCGTGATACTCGCGGCCGCGAAATCGCAGCGGCTTGTGGGCAATTGGCGGCCGGAGGCTGACGGCGCGGCCGGTCCAGGGGCATGTGCGAAATTGCCCGCGTACCGAGCGACAAACTGGCCTACAGCCGGGTGCCGCCGAGCCACAAGGGTTTCGCATTGGGCGCGGCCGGTCCAGGGGCAAGTGTGAAATTGCCCGCGTACCGAGCGACAATGAAACGTACACCGCCGCCACCGATGTGTTGTCGCTCGCTACGCGGGCAAAATGTGAACTCTGTTTCGGGCCGAACTCTGTTTCGGGCCGATCTACAGCCGGGTGCCGCCGAGCCACAAGGGTTTTGCAGCAGCACGCAGGGTGAGCACGCGCTGGTGAATCCGGTACTCCGTGGCGCGTGGTACGTACCCGGGGCCGTACAGGCCGCGCGCCAGTCGACGGACTCTGCCCCGTCGTCTTTCCCAGCGCAGCGCATCCGACACTTGTTTCGACGCTCGCCCGCCAATGTCGAAGCCCTGCCACTCCATCGCCTCGATGAGCTCACTGACCGTAGTGGCCCCGTGTTGCAACAGATACATCGTCAGCGCGTAGCGGAGCTCGATGCCCTGCAGTTGATGCCTGGTCTCCATCGTCGAACCGTGGCAGGCACCTCTGACACCTTGGAACTTGTCGCTCGGTACGCGGGCAAAATCACATAGGTGTTTCCGGAGCGCGGGCGGGCGCGTTGGTAACCACTTCCTCCATCAGTCGGGCATGCCTATCGTCTTGGCCTCGAGATACTCCTTGTAGCCTTCCTCGCCGTTGCGGTAGCCGAGCCCGCTCTGCTTGGTGCCGCCGAATGGGCTGCCGATCCCGAAATGGCTCTTGCCGTTGATCGTGACGTTGCCCGTGCGCATGCGCTTGGCCACCTCGAACGCGCGGTCCACGTCGGCGCTGCTGACCTCACCGGAGAGCCCGTAGATGGTGTTGTTGGCGATCGCGACGGCCTCGTCATCGGTGTTGTATGGCGTCACGGTCAGCACGGGGCCGAAGATCTCCTCCTGCGCGACCTGCGAATCGGGATCGACATCGGCCAACAGTGTCGGTTGCACGTAATAGCCCGTCGGCAGGTTGTCGGGGATACCGCCGCCGGTGACGAGCCGGGCGCCCGAGTCGACACCACTCTTGATCAGTCCGAGCACCTTCTGCCGCTGCGTCTCGCCGATCTGCGGCCCCTGCATATTGCCGGGTGTCCACGGGTCGCCGACAGGGAAACCTTCCATCGCGCCCTTGAGAATGGCCAGCCCTTCCTCATAGCGGCTGCGCGGCAACAGAATTCGGCTGGGCAGGATGCAGCTCTGGCCCGACATCACACACGCCATCATCGCCGCCATCGGCAGCGCGGAGTTGAAATCCGCGTCGTCGAGCACCACATGCGCCGACTTGCCGCCCAACTCCAGCAGCGTCTTCTTCACCGTCGGTGCGCCGGCGGCCAGGATCGCCCGGCCAGTCGCGGTCGAGCCGGTGAATGTGATCATGTCGACCCGCGGGTCGGCCGACAGTGCGGCGCCCACTTCGTTCGCGTTGGACACCACGACGTTGAACACCCCCGCCGGAATGTCGGTCTCCTCGGCCACGATCCGGCCGTACTCAGTGCCCGACCACGGCGTGAGCTGCGCGGGCTTGAGCACGACCGTGTTGCCTGCCATCAGCGCAGGAACGGTTTCGGCGACGTTGAGGTAAAACGGCACGTTCCACGGCGTGATCGCGCCGACGACGCCGACCGGCTCGTAGTGGATCTTGCGCCGGGCTGGGCCCAGCGGCGTCTCGTGCAGCCCGTTGTCGACCAGGTACTCGAAGGCGCGGCCGTGCTCGGCCCAATGCTTCACCTCGGCAATGGGACTCTCGATCTGGCTTGCGCTCACCGTCACGGGACAGCCGACCTCGGTGATCAGCACCCGGCGCAGCCGCTCCTTGTTGCGTTCCAACGCGTCGTGCAGCTGGGTCAGGCAGTGGTAGCGGAAATCCAGATCCCGCGACCAGTCGGTCTCGTCGAACGCCCGACGTGCGGCGCCGACCGCGCGGGCGATGTCGTCGACCGTCCCGTCGGTCGCCCGACCGGCCACCTGCTCGCTGGCCGGATGGATGACGTCGAATGTCGCTCCACCGCTTGTGATCTGCAATTCGCCGTCGATAAGCATCCGCTCGTCACCGGCCAGCACGCCGCTCTCGGTCTGCACTTGCGTCATGAGAGACAGCTTTACAGATTCTTGCGGAAGCGTCAGCTCTTCGGCGGAGCCGAACGATCAGCCCTGTTGCTTGAGCCCGGCGGCATGACGGAGCTGCGCCAGGAACTGGTCGTCGTCGTCGCTGCGGACGATGTAGTGCGATACCGCCACTCGAATCGCGGTCGCGGCCTTGACCCCGCCATTGGGGCCGGGCATCAGTTTCAGCAAGCGTGCCCGCATCACCGGAATGATCCTGCTGAGTTGGGCGATGACGACTTCGGGTTCGATGTCGACCAGTCGCACACCCGAGTACGAATGCTGGTATTCGACGATGAACCGCAGCGCGGCGTCGAGTTTGTCCGCGCCGCGCAGGCCCGCCGTCGCGCGGCTGATGCCCGTGTCGAACATCTCGCGCTCGTAGACGCCGAACGCGTCGAGCAGCTCACCCTTCGAGGCGAACCACCGGTACAGCGTCGGTCGGGAGACCCCGGCCTGCAGCGCCACTTCCGAAAGGCTCAGCTTCGTCTGCCCACTGCGACCGAGCACCTCCGCGGTGGCGACCAGAATCCGGTGCCGCGTCGACGTGTCCTCGACGCCCTCGGATGCGCGTAGTGGTTCGTTCACGTCCTAGGCCTCAATCGTTGGGTTCAATGATGGTAGAACGTGAAACCCGCGGTTACGGCATAGGCGGGCCGAACCGAACCTGATTCACCTCGCCATGTTTACAAAGCCGGGGTGAATTGTAAAGCATCGGGAAGGAATGACGATGGCCGGACCGATGGAGGGCATCAGTGTCGTCGAACTCGGTGTCTGGGTGGCCCGGCCCGGCGGCAGGCGGAATCCTCGCCGACTGGGGCGCCGATGTGGTGAAGGTCGAACCGCCTGACGGCGATCCCGCGCGCATGTTCGGCCGGATGCTCGGCATCGACGACGTGAGCCCGCCATTCGAAATGGACAACCGCTCCAAGCGCAGCATCGTGCTGGACCTTTCGATGGATGACGGCCGCGCCACCGTATTCGAATTGATCAGCGGCGCCGACGTTTTCCTCACCAACGTCCGGCCCGGCGCCTTGAAGCGGATCGGCCTGGACTTCGAGTCCGTGGCGGCACGCAATCCGCGGCTGGTGTACGGCCTGATCACCGGATGTGGCGACAGCGGGCCAGACGCCGGCCGTGCGGCCTATGACGTCGCCGCGTTCTGGGCACGGGCCGGATTGGCGCACCTGCTGACCCGCCCGGGTGACACGCCTCCGTTTCAGCGGGGCGGCATGGGCGATCACACCGCGGGCATGACGCTAGCGGCGGCGGTATGTGCAGCGCTGGTCGCGCGTGCGCGAACAGGCAAGGGGCAGTTGGTCAGCACTTCGTTGTACCGGCAGGGCGCTTACACCGTGAGCTTCGACCTGAACACTTTCTTGATGACGGGGCATTCGATCGCGATCGGGCAACGCGAGACCATGGGCAACCCGTGCATGAACAACTACGCGGCGGGCGACGGGCGCCGCTTCTGGATCGTTGGCCTGCAGGGCGGCCGACACTGGCCGCCGCTGTGTCGCGCCGTAGGGCGGCCCGACTGGCTGACCGACGCGCGCTTCGACACGGCACACGCCCGCGCCGCCAACGCCGTCGAGCTCATCGGCGAGCTCGACGAGATCTTCGCGACCAAGCCGCTCGACGAATGGGCGAAAGTCTTTGCCACAGAACCGGATTTCTTCTGGTCGCCGATCAACTCCATCGAGGACGTCGTCGCCGACGAGCAGTTTCACTCGGCAGGTGGCGTCGTCTACGTGCCGGACGGCGACGGGGGTGCACCGATGGTGGCCACGCCTGCGGACTTTCACGGCACGCCGTGGCAACCGCGCTCCACCGCCCCCAAGCTCGGTGAGCACACTGACGAAATCCTCGCCGAGCTCAAGGCGCGTGGTATTTGACGCGCGCGGCATGCCGAAGCTGTTCCAGAAAATCCCCATCGTCGTCACTGCGCACCAGATAGTGCGATATCGCGACGCGCACGGCAGTCGCCGCGGCCACATCGGAATCCGGTGTCATTCGCGCGAGTCGTTCCCGCATGAGTGGAAGGACCCGCGCCAATCGTTTGATGACATGCGCGGGCTCGATGTCGATCATGCGCAACCCCGGATACGACTGCTGGTACTCGACAATGACCCGCAATACCGCATCAAGCCTGTCGGGGGCGAGAAGGTCGACGGTGGCGTCGGCCACCGCGCGCTCGTAGTACTGCCGCTCCCACACCACGAACGCGTCGAGCAAATCCTTCTTGGAGGCGAACCAGCGGTACAGCGTCGGCCGCGACACGCCGGCCTGCAGGGCCACCTCGGACAGACTCAGCTTCGTCATGCCGTTGCGGCCGAGCACCTCGGCGGTGGCGGCCAGGATCCGTTCCCGGCTCGAATCGTCGACCGACTGCACCGCCATAGCTTTACAAATTTTCGCCGAAGTGTCACGCTAAATCGGTGACAGCGGCACCGGTGCAGGCGCGTGAGTACAGTCCCATCGACATCACGTCACACGACTTCTGGAGTCAGCCGTTCGCCGTGCGCGACGAGACGTTCGCGCAACTACGTGCGGGCGAGGGCCTGACGTGGCACCGGCCCTTTCCCTCGATGTTTCCAATGGAGGAGCCGGGCTACTGGGCGCTGACGCGACGCGCAGACATCGCTTACGTCAGCCAGAACCCCGAGTTGTTCACGTCGGCGCAGGGCGTGGCCCTCGATCCGATGCCCGCCGAGATCCAGCAGTTCGCATCGTTTTTCCTGACGATGGATCCGCCGCAGCACACCAGATACCGCCGCCTGATCAGCTCGGCGTTCACGCCGCGAAATGTCCGCCAGATCGAAGAACAGATCCACAATAACGCGGTGAGCATCGTCGACGACCTCGTCGGTGCCGGCGACATCGACTTCGTCGAAGCCTGCTCGGCCCGGCTGCCGATGCTGACGATCATGGAGATGCTCGGCGTCCCAAAGGCAGACCGGCCGGCCGTGACGAAGGCCGCCGAGAAGCTGTTCGGGCTCAGCGATGACGAATACAGCACGCTCGAAGAGCGGGCCCAGGACACGATCAACGAGATCATGCTGCTGAACAGCACCGGCGCGGAGCTGGCGAAGTTCCGGCGCGCCAACCCCGCTGACGACTTGATGACCAGCATCGTCAACGCCGAGGTCGACGGTCACCGGCTCACCGACGAGGAGATGGGCGCGTTCCTGATCCTTCTTGCGTCGGCGGGGAACGACACCACCAAGCAGGCGACGACCCACACGATGTTGGCGTTGGCCCAGAACCCGGCCCAGCGTGACTGGCTGATGGAGGATTTCGAGAACCGAATCGGGCCTGCCGTCGAGGAATTCGTGCGTTGGTCATCACCGGTCCTGCAGTTCGCGCGCTTCGTCAGCAATGACACCGAGATCAACGGGCACCCGGTCAGCGCCGGTGACAAGGTCGGCCTGTTCTATTGCTCCGCCAACCGCGACGAGACGGTCTTTGACAAGCCCGGCCAGTTCAATCTGCAACGCTCACCCAATCCGCACCTCGGCTTCGGCGGCGGCGGCCCCCACTTCTGTCTTGGCAACCAGCTGACCAAGGCCGAACTGCGAAACCTGTTTCGTGAGTTGCTGACTCGGCTGAAGATTGTCGAGTTCGGTGAACCCGACCTGCTCTACAGCAGCTTTGTCCACGGAGTCAAACGACTTCCGGCGTTCGTCCAGTAGGAGACATCATGCGGGTCGAAGTCGACCTCGATAAGTGCACCGGGCACGGCATCTGCGAATCGATCGCCGACGATGTGTTCGAAGTGCAGGACGACGGCACCGTGCTGATTCACGAGCACGAGCGGCCGGAGTCGGACCGCGATCGCATGCAGCAGGCCGTAACGCAATGCCCCGCAGCGGCTTTGCGTCTGGTGGACTAACGCTTCGGCGGCCGCGGGCGCACCAGCACCGACTGCTGGATACCGCCGATGGCGCCGCGCTCGTCGAATAGCGTGCCGATCGTCGTGCCGATGCCGTCGGGCCCGTAGTTGGTCTCGGCGCGGATGCCGATCCACTCGCCGTCGGGCACCCGATGGATATGCACGACAAGGTCCGTGTTGAGGAACGTCCATCGCCGGATGTCGAGCTTCGTGCCGATGCCGTTGGCGTCGTCGGCGACCGCGAACAACCGCTCGAGCGGCGTCATCGTCTCGCCCTTGACGAGATCGACCTCGGGGCGGATCCACGATTCGCCTGCGCCGTCGCTCAGCGGCTTGGTCAGCCACCGCCAGTCCAGGCTGTGTACGTAGTTGCGGTCCCAATCCTTCTTCATGTCGCGGCTTTTGGCCTCTGCCACGGGACGCAGCGGCGGCGCCGGTGCATGGACCACTTCGGCGGTATCCAACATCTGCAACCGCCATCCGCTGGCACGGGCGACGGGACGCGGCCCACCGTCCGGTCCCGGCGCGAGCATTTCGGCGGTGAGTAATTCGATCTGCTTGCCGGAGCGTTCGCGTTGCGTGCGCACCCATAGGTCGCCCTCGGCCGGCACAGGTCCCAGCAGGTCGACCATGACACGGCTCAACCGGGTGTCGTCGCGCCGCTCACACCGTTCCAGCCCGCGCACCAATAAGGCCGACACGGGTGCAGCATGCTGAATCGTGGCCGACCACGTGCTGCGCGCCAAGTCTGTCGCGACGAACTTCTCGCCGAGTTCGTCTGTCGCATCGACCAGTTCGTAGTATGAGTCGCTCATGGCAGGCCCGCACCAGGCACGTCGACGGTTATCGCGTCGAGCCGTGACATCTTCGTGCCGATCAGTCGCTGTGGGTAGGCGTCGGTACTGGAGAGCAGGAACAGGGTGCGACGCTCCGGCCCGCCGAGCGCGCATGCGATCGCAGTCCGTTCACCGATGTCGATGCGGTCGGTGACGGTGCCGCCTTCGACTATCCGCTCGAATTGGTTGGCCAATGTCATCGACGTCCAGACTCCACCTTCGGCGTCGAGGGCGATGCCGTCGGGCGGCCCGTCCAGGCCGTCGGCGAATATCCGCCGATCGGACAACGACCCGTCAACACCGATCGTGAACGCGGTCAACCGCTTGCCGATCGACTCGGCGGCAATCAGTGTCGTGCGGTCGGGCGTGATGACCATCCCATTGGGGAAGTCGAGGTTCTCGGCGACGACCGTGGTTGTGTTGTCGGGATCGACCCGGACAATGACGCCGCCCTCGAATGCCTGGGATCCGACGTATGCGCGGCCGCAGTCGTCAACCACCATGTCGCCGAGGTTCGCCGGCACGATCCCGGACATGTCGACGACGGTGGCGACGTTTTCGCCGTCGTAGCGCAGCACCTGCCGGTTCTCGGTGGAGGCGATCAGCAGCGAACCGTCGGGACGAAAGCCGAGACCCGACGGGGCGTGGCCCGCGAGAGGCAGCGTGGTCATCTCGCCCTGCAGGGTGACGGTGTGCACCGCCTCGCCGAGCATGTCCGAGAACCACAGCAGTCCTTCGAACCATCGGGGTCCCTCGCCGAAGCAGAAACCATTGGCCAGCGGCGTCAGCGTCGCACCTTTACAAAACACGTCATAAGTGTCACGCTCGCTAGGTGCCACTGTCAACTATCGGCGGCCCGTCGTGAACATGAAGCGCTATCACGGCCACACCCTCCTCTACCTGCACGAGACCATTGAGCTGGGCTCGGGGCGCAGCGATCGGTTCAGCGCGGTGTTCGGTGACGTGTACCACCCGATGATGGAAGAGCTTGGCGCGCGGCTGTTCGCGACCTGGGAGACGACGCCGTACAACGGGCATTGGCCCCAGGTCACGATCATCTGGGAGATCGACTCGTTCGTCGATTACGCCCGCATCGGCCGCGCGCAGGCCCGCGGCGGCAGCCACGTTGAGGCCGCCGCGAAATGGGCGGCGTTCCTGTCCGAGATCGGCGCCTCGGGGGAGGGTCGGATCATGTATGCCGGTGCGAGCAACAGGACGCTCGCGCAGCTCAAGGAGTCGAACTTCTCCGCCGGGCTGGTGATCCAGGAGATCATGCAGACCAAGCCAGGTCGGCAGGACGACTACATCCGCGAGCTCGAGCGGCTGTACGTGCCGTGGTCGGAGCGGACCGGCAAGCGATGGCTCGGGTCGTTCATCACGACGTTCCGGTTCAACGAGGTCATCCATTACTGGGCGCTCGACGGGGACTGGGATTGTTTCGAGAACCATTACCCGTCCTGGAAGGACAGTCCGCCCGCGGAGATCGTCACCTGGATGAGCGTCGCGCCCGCGCTACGTGACGGCTGGGAGGATTCCATCCTGCAGGCCCTGCCCGCGTCGCCGCTGCAATGAACACGCCGATGCTCCAGGACTTTTCGTACGATCCGTTCGATCCGGCGGTGATGGCGAATCCGCTGCCGTATTACCGGGTGCTGCGCGACGAACACCCCGTCTACTACATAGACAGGTGGGACACCTACGCCCTGTCGCGGTTTTCCGACGTCTGGCGGGTGCTGGAGATCAACGACGGCACCTTCGTGGCTTCGGAGGGAACACTGCCCGCCGCAACGGTTTTGGACCGCCGCAACGACGGGCCGGTGCCCGACCCGCCGCTGCACCCCATGCCGTTTCACGCGAACTTCGACACGCCGATCTACGATGGCGTGCGGCTCTGCACGTCGGCTCCGTTCCGGCCGAAGTCGGTTGCCACACTCGCCGATCGAATCCGCGCGCTGGCCAACGAGCGCCTCGATGAGCTGCTGCCGCGAGGCACGTTCGACCTGACGCAGGAGTACGGGGGCATCGTCGCCGCCTCGGTGGTCTGCGAATTGATTGGCCTGCCGGTCGATCTGGCGCCGGACGTGCTGGCCACCGTCAACGCGGGAAGCCTGGCTCAGCCGGGCAGCGGTGTGGAGGTCGCCAATGCCAGGCCCGGCTATCTTGAATACCTGGTTCCCATCGTGCAGCGGCGGCGCGCTGATGCATCCGGGAATGGCGTGCCGATCGTCGACAATCTGATCGACTACCGATTGCCCGACGGCTCCGCTTTCAGTGACATCGAGGCCGCCACTCAGATGCTCGGCGTATTCATCGGCGGAACCGAAACGGTGCCGAAGATCGTCGCGCACGGGCTGTGGGAACTG
>JAJKIB010000404.1 GCA_021154745.1 Mycobacterium sp. | reverse complement strand
CCCGCGTCGCGCACCCGCGCTGCGCTGGCGCACAAGTCGGCCAGATCCTCGCCACGGGCGGTCATCGCGATCGCGGCCTCGTCGACGTTGAGCGCGACTCCGTCGCGGGCCCGTCGCAAGACCCGCCGCAGCGCGGCAGAGCTGGGCGCACCGGACTTCGGAGAGACCACTGGGCTGGGCAGATCGGAGCCGCGCTGGGGGTTCAGAGCCACTCCCGTGTAACCGTTGCGTCGCTGAGAATCATCCGCGCGTCTCACTATCTGAAACCAGTGCGCCTGACATACGGGCCACAGTAGTCCTGGCCAGGCACGGTGTTGTGCGCCCCGTCCCGCGGCCGTTGCTCAGGCTGCGCGGACGCGGCGCCAGAGCAGCAGTGCCGCCGGTAGCGCGCCCAAGACAATCAGCACTAGCGGTGCGTACTCCATGATTCCGACGCCGCCGAACACGATGTCGTCACCCGGGCCGCCGAACGTCAGCCCCGCAACGGTCAGCAGCCAGCACCACAACGGCACCGCGGCCACCCGCGGTGAGGACGTCCACTGCAACGCGGCCCACACCAGCGTCGCGTTGACCACACCACTGATCAGAGCGCTGATTGGAAACGGCACGGATCCGATACGGAGCGGAAGGAAGAACGCCGCCGCCACGGCCGAGAGCACACCATTGATCGCAAGCAGTGCGAGAACGGCGAAACGCAGCTGGGTCAGGTCGGGATGCTGTCTAGCAGTGCGACAAGCGACCCGATCACCCACTGCAAGTTGTCTCCGCGGTCCTGCCAGTGCTGCAGGTTGGGATCCATGTCCGGGTCCATCGCCGTCCCTTCCACACGCCACCGACTGTCGGGCAGCTTACCCCGAGCCGGCTGCGCTATTCCAGGCTCAGCCCGGCCAGCAGGTCGGTTTCCCATCCGCGGCCGTCGCGCTCGCCGGGTGTGCCCGTTGCAAGGATGAAGTGCTCGATAGCCCCGATCGGCAGCGCGATGTTGTTCGACAGGGCGCAGGACCGGCCGTCGGGGGCGACGGTCACCTGAGTCGCGTGCGCACGCAGCGCCGCGACCTTCGCGGGCAGCTGGTCGGGAACCTCGATCACCGCGTCGATCGCGTCGTCGGGGTAGCCGAAGGGCACGTCGTCGATCGACACCCGGATCCACTCCGATGGCACCTCACCGATCGCGTCGAGACCCGCTGCCATCGCGGACTTCGCGATCACGGCCCAGTACATCTTCGGGACGGTCCACGGGTCGCCCCGGTAGTCGGTGCCGCCCGATGCGGCGACGGCCGCCTTTGTGACCTCGTGGGCGTGGATGTGGTCGGGGTGGCCGTAGCCGCCGTCGGCGTCATAGGTGACGACGACGTGTGGGCGTAGCTCGCGGATGATTGTCACGAGCGCGCCGACCGCCTCGTTGGGGTCGGCGTCGATGAATCTCTGCCGGTGTCGCGGTGGAGTGCCTTCCATCCCGGAGTCACGCCACCGCCCCGCCCCGCCGAGGAATACAGGTTCATCGATTCCCAGCGCCTGCAACGCCGCGCTCAGCTCGACGATGCGGTAGCCACCCAGCTGATCGGCTTGGTCGGCGGCCAACTGCGCCCAGCGTTCGCCGATCACCTCCCCTTCCTCGCCGAGCGTGCACGTGACGACACGTACCTGCGCCCCTTGTGACACGTAATGGGCGATGGTCGCGCCCGTCGTCAATGTCTCGTCGTCCGGATGTGCGTGCACGAACAGCAGCCGCGGGCTTTCCATTCGCATCAGCTTGCCGCACCCACGTTTAGAAGATCTGAATTGGTGGCAGAGCAGTCCGTTGGGCGACTCGGTATCCGTTCGCACTTACCTGATCGCCGGAGTAGCCGCCGTGAGCACCGGCATTATCGTCAATCGACGGTCAGACGGCAGCGGTCCGCCAATCCTCGCGGCTCACCGCGGGCGGCAGCACTGGCAGCGCCACGTCCCGGGTCTCCAAAGACATCCAATCGTTCGGCGCTTCCGCCAACCGAGTGAGGGTGATCGCGAACTGCTCCATCCGTCCACACACGCAGGTCGCAGCGACGCGCACGGTCACTGGGGTTTCCGCGATCGCGGCTTCGGCCCCTGACTCGGCCGCCGTACCGTCATCTGGCCGGACCATCAACGTCGCAGTGCAGCGTGCACTGGCCGGGCAGACGTCGGCCACCGCCCACGCCAATGCCAGTACGAGTGGGACAGTCCGCACCGAGCAGGCGATGACGGGCATTCGCGCAGCGCAACCGGCACGGTCTTCAGCGGAATTGGCTTAGATTCGGTGGGTGAGTCGGCGCACCGTTGAGTTCGGATGCGCGATCGTCATCATCGGCCTGTTGGCAGGTGTCGCGGGTGGGGCGACGACACTTCTGCTGCACGCGGTCGAACACCTCACGTATCACTACACATTCGGCACGCTGCTGACCGGCGTCGGCGGAAGTAGCCCGGTCCGGCGCGCCATCGGTCCGATGGTCGGGGGCGCGCTGGCCGGTTGCGGTTGGTGGATTCTCCGTCGGCGCACCGAGGTTCCCGGCTTGACCGAGACGATCACGAGCCACCGCGCAATTCCGCGGATACCGATGTCGATCGACGCCGGCCTTCAGGTCCTGCTCGTCGGGTCCGGCGCATCGCTGGGACGCGAGGGAGCTCCGCGCCAACTCGCCGCTGCGCTGGGCGATTTCGGCACCACACGGCTCGCGCTGACGGCACGCGACCGCGAAATCCTGCTGGCATGTGCGGCCGGGGCGGGACTAGGTGCTGTCTACAGCGTGCCGCTCGGCGGTGCGCTGTTCGCGGCCCGCATCCTGCTCGGCACCTGGCATCCGAGAGCGGTCGGCGCCGCATTGATCACGTCGAGCCTGGCCGTTGCGGTGGCGTCTCCCGTCACCCATCTCGAGCATGCGCTGACGTGGCCGGACGCAAAGCTGTCCTATCTGTTCGCGTTTCTTGCATTGGCCATCGCGCCACTGGCGGTCGCGGTAGGGCTGGCGTTCAACCGCGTGATGACGATCGCGCGGCCCACGGTGCAGTTCAAGTCATGGGTGCTGATTCCGGCGATCGCCGCCGCGGGCCTGCTGACCGGCATCTGCTCGATCTGGTGGCCCGAGCTGCCGGGCAACGGCAGAAGCATCCTGACGGTCAGTCTCAACAGCGGCCTGACGCTCGGCGCGGCCGCGGTCATCCTGCTGTTGAAGCCGCTCTTGACTGCGCTGTTCCTGCGTGCCGGCGCGGTCGGCGGCATGCTGACGCCTGCACTGGCGACGGGCGCTGCGGCGGGATCAGTCACGACGCTGGTGCTCAATCACTTTGCGGGGACGAGCATTCACGTATCCGCGGTGTCACTCATGTGCGCGGCAGGCGTGCTCGCGATTACACAGCGGGCCCCATTGTTCGCGGCGCTGTTCGTTTGGGAACTCGCCCGCCCGCCGTACTGGCTGCTCGCGGTGTTCGCCATCGCCGCGTACACCGCACATGGGCTGCAGCTAATGCGGGAGAGGCGCGCTGCGGATCCCGTAGTCGCTGCACCTTGATCGGTCGATGCTGGCCGACACCGCCACCTCAAAGGCCAGGTATGGCGGAGGGAGCCGATTCAGTGCTCACTGCGGGGCCTTGACCCACTTTCCGGCGTCGCCGACGATGCCGACCGGCACGGCCCCCGACAGGCTGACGTTCTGCACGCTGGGACCCGCCGCGACGATCGTCGTGTCCTGCAGGATCGGCAGCACGGTCGACATGTTCCACAGCCGGGGCTCGACCGCATTGATGACCTCGCCGATGTCTTCGGTGCCATCGAGCGCCGCGTCGATCTTCGGCTGAATGCTGCGGTCACAGATGCCGGTGATATTGCTGGGCGCCTGGACGAGCTGACCGGCTTCCGGCGCCGGACTCGGCGTGGTCGGCGTCCCTGTCGTGGTCAGCCGCGACGGCACCGGCGCATTGCTGGTCGGTGACGGCGAGGGCGAAGACGTCGGCCCTGTGGTGGCGGTCGACACCGCCGTCGCCTCCAGCGCGGGGCAGCCGTATCGCGACGCCAGCGAGGTCGCGAGATCACCGCCGGCCTGATGCCAGCCGACCACGGCGTCGACGCGGTTGTTGATCAGCGCATCGCCGTACAGCGCCACCGGATCCAGCGCCGAAACCGACGCCGCGATGCCGACGTTGCGCAGTTGATCGGCGGCGGTGTTGGCGACCGCGACCGCGGTCGGGTCGTTGGCGGCCACGCCGAGCACAAGCGTCAGCGGAACACCGTCCTTGGTGATGCGGCCGCGGTTGTTCTCCGGCACGGGCGTGCCCGGTGTCGTCGGCGACGTCGTCTCGACCGGCTGAACCTGATAGCCCGCGTCGGCCAATAGTGTGAGCGCCCCTTCCTTCGTCATCGCCGGTGGCGCGGTCGGCACGTAGCCCGGGTCAGACGGGGACCGCACCTGGGCCTGCGCGAGGGTGACGGTGTTTTCGTCGCCGGCACCCACCGACGCGAGCAGATCGACGTCGAGCAAGCCCAGAATCGCCTTGCGCACTTGGGAATCCGCCAGTGCAGGCTGCTGTGCCCGCAGAGTCAGCTGCATGACCCGCGGTGTGACGATGCGCGCCGTCCGCACGTCGGGAATCGCCGACAGTTGCGCGAACGCCGCCGCGCCACCGTGCACTTGAGCGACCTGGGTGTCGCCGTTGCGGATCGAATCCGCGAGCGCCGCAGCTGCGCCGCCGCGGCGGAACAGCACCTGGTCGGGCTTGGCCGGCGCGCTCCAATACCGGTCGTTGCGGGCCAGCAGGATCTCGTCGCGCTGCGGATCGATGCTTTCCACCCGGAACTGGCCGCCGGTGACCGGAAGCGCGCGCGCCAACCCGGCCGCGAATCCGCCTGGCACGTCCTTGACGATGTGAGCCGGGAGGATGTCGTTGAACAGCTCTCGCCACGCGGGGTAGGGCTGCGAGAACGTCACCACCGCCGTCTTACCGCCCTCGATGGACTGGACACCGGTGATCAGGTCATAGCCCGCGGGGTCGACGACGCCGGGCTGGCCGACCATCTGGCGCCACAGATACCAGAAGTCGTCGGCGGCGATCGGGGCGTTGTCCGTCCACGACGCCTCGGGGCGGATCTTGTACGTGACAGTGAAGGGGTTCTGGCTGGTGACCTCCGCCGACTCCAGCAGCGTGGTGTCGAGCTCCCAGTGAGATCCGGTGGGCGACTTCGGATCCGGAGCGGGCCGAAACGAGCTGGGCAGCACCAGCGAGCTGATCGCCGCGTTCACCGGCGACTGGTCGGATAGCAGGTGGGAGTTGAAGCCCGGGCCTATCGAGTCGATGGCCACGATGATCTGCGT
>JAJKIB010000403.1 GCA_021154745.1 Mycobacterium sp. | reverse complement strand
TTTCGGTCAGTCTTTCGGCTGGACGGTCTGCCGCTTCATGATCCTGTCGACGGCACCGGGCGCGACACTGTTGAGCGCGTGGGCGGTAAGCGCCATCCGAGGAGCGATCCGCACGGGCCGCGTCCGTGCGGCGGTGATCATCCAGTCCGCGGCCTCCTCGGCGCTCAGCCCCGGCAGACCGTCGTACGCACGCGTTGGCGCAATCATCGGAGTCAACACCAGCGGGTAGTACAGCGTCGTCGAATGCACGCCCTTGCCGGCCCACTCGGTTTCGATGACCCGGCTGACCGCCGACAGCGCGGCCTTGGAGGCGTTGTACACCGCGAACAGCGGCGAGGATTCGCTCAGCACACCCCAGGTCGACACGTTGATGATGTGCCCGTCGCCGCGCTCGAGCATGCCGGGGGCGATACCGCGGATCATCCTCAGCGGCGAGTAGTAGTTCAGCGTCATCGTTCGTTCGACGTCGTGCCAGCGGTCCAGGGACTCGGCCAGTGGCCGGCGGATCGACCTCCCGGCGTTGTTGATCAGGATGTCGATGCCGCCGAGATCCTGCTCGACCTTGGCCACCAACTCGTCGACCGCGTCGAGATCCGCCAGGTCGGCGGCGTGGGCCCGCGCGTCGCCTCCGGCTTCTGTGATGCGCTCGACGACCGCGTCGAGCAGTTCCTGCCTGCGGGCGACTACCACGACCTGGGCACCGCGGCGGGCGAACTTCTCGGCGGCGGCCTCACCGATTCCCGACGAGGCGCCGGTCAGCAGGACGCGTTTGCCCGTCAGGTCGATGTCGTCGCGGTCCGGCCTGAACCGCAACAGCTCGGGCGCCACGGGCGGACGCATGCTCGCCAGCAAGAGCTGGTCGGCCAGCCGCCGGAGCGGATTCTTACTCACGAGCGATGAGCTTAGGTGGCCTATTTTTTGATGAGTTCTCCGCGGCATCACGGTCGATATAGGCATGACGACTAAAGGCAAGCTTGACACTCGATTCAGCCAAGCCAAACAGCCCGTCGACTGGAGTCAGGTCGCAGAAGCGCTCGCCGGCGCCGAGTTGTACTGGCTGACCACCGTCCGCAGGGATGGCCGTCCGCACACCACGCCACTGGTCGGAGCCTGGGTCGATGACGGCTTCGTGTTCTGCACTGGCCCGGAGGAGCAGAAGGCACGCAATCTCGCGCACTCCACCGCGGTCACGGTGACGACCGGCGTCAACACGTGGAAGGACGGGCTCGACGTGATCGTCGAAGGCAACGTCGAGCGGGTGACCGGGCGCGACACGTTGACCCGGCTCGCCGACGCGATCCGCGAAAAGTACCACGGCGAATGGGATTTCAGGCCGCATGACGACGGCTTCGGCCACACCGACCAGAGCGGGGACAGCCACATCGCGTACGTGTTCCGAGTGCCCGCGGCGAAGGTGCTGGCGTTCGCGAAGTCGCCGCACGGCCAGACCCGCTTCCGCCCCTGAGCGGCCCCGAATCGACAACGTTCTGCGTAGCGGACTATAGTTCTGTTCGTTCGTGGAGGGGAGTATTCCTCGCGCGGCACCGTCGTCATCACGGAAGGCCCCGTGGCCGACCCGGCGGTGCCGGTCCCGGCCAAGGCCGCGGGCGGAAGAGACCTCCGGACCGTTGCATCATGCCGTCCGGAGGTCGACCGTGGTTTCTGTTGTCTCCCCGCTTGTTTGGGCTGTCACCGTCACGGTGTTGCTCGCGATCATCGTCCTCGACCTGACGGTGATCGCTCGGCGACAACAAACCGTCACCACCAAAGACGCCGTCCGCTGGGTGCTCGTCTACATCGGCCTCGCTGCGGCGTTCGCAGCAGGGCTGTTCATCTTCCTACCTGGACATGCCGGCCAGGAGTTCGTTGCCGGATACATCACCGAATACAGCCTGAGCGTGGACAACCTGTTCGTGTTCATGATCATCATGGCCCGCTTCTCTGTGCCTGCACTGGCTCAGGACAAGGTGCTCTACATCGGGATCGTGCTGTCGCTGGTGTTGCGCGCGGTCTTCATCTTCGCCGGCGCGGCGGCGATCGCCGCGGCGAGCTGGGTGTTCTATATCCTCGGCGGCTTCCTGGTCTACACCGCGATCCAGTTGGCGCTGGAGGACCCCGACGAGGAGCCGGACTTCCACAACAACGCCGCGCTGCGGTTCCTGCACCGGATACTGCCGATCAGCGAGGACTACGACGGCCGGCGCCTGGCGACCCGGGCCGGCAAGCGACGGGTGCTCACCCCGCTGGTGATCGTGATCGCCGCCATCGGCATGGCCAACGTGGTGTTCGCCCTGGACTCGATTCCGGCGATCTTCGGGCTGACCAGCGACGCGTACATCATCTTCACGGCGAACGCACTGGCACTGATGGGCTTGCGGCAGCTCTACTTCCTGATCGAAGGTCTGCTCGAGAAGGTGGTGTACCTGAACAAGGGACTGGCTGTCATCCTCGGCTTCATCGGCGTGAAGCTCGTCATCGAGGCGCTGCACGGCTCACGCGTCGACGAGTTCGGCTCGTTTCACCTGCCGGAGATCGGGACCGTGACGTCGCTGCTGTTCATCGTCGCGACGCTGGCCATCACGACCGTGCTCAGTGTGCTCAAAACCAGTCGCGACGCCCGCCGCGCCGCCGAAGCCGAGTGATCTGTGCGCGTTTAAGAGCGCTCAGCGCTCGCGAACGCACACAAATCGCTTCAGTGGGAACAGGTTTCGTAGGTGTTGATCAGAGCTTGTTCTGCCGGAATGGGCTTGTACACCAGCGGGTCATGTTTCGTGCACCCGCCAACGGTGACCGACACAGGGCCCCTCGCGAAGCCCTGGCCGCCGATGTGGCCGGAGATCTGATCGCTGGAGGTGTAAAGGACTGGCGCGGGAAGAGTGGCAGCAATGGGTAGGTGCCGCTGCGCAAGCTGAAGCGCCACGGCGACGTCGCGCGATTGCGTCGTTTCCTCTGAGATCCATACCGGCGGCGTGACAGGCCCATTGATTCTGAGCCTGTCTATATGCGGAATGGACTGGTCGGCGTTGAGCCTGTTCCACACATCGATCTCGGCGGCGGTAGGGAAGCGCCGCGAGGTGGCGATCTGCGCCGGGTGATCCTTGCCGGCACTGACGGTCCAATCGAGCGCAGCCAACTCGGGGAACCGGGTGGCAAGGCGATTCGAAGCGCCGCCGTTGAGCGTCACGGTGGCGGTGTTGGAATGCCCGTACTCCTGCATAGGCATTTGACCGCCGGGATGAGCGATTGTGGCCCGGAACCTGATTGTGGCGCCGGTGAATTCGCGCCGCAGCGCCACCCAGTTCCGAGCCTGTCGCAGGATCTGATCACCGTTGGTGACGGGCAGTCGCCCGCTGTCGACGGCGAAGACATTCCAGCCGTGGTGCACATCCAGCTCGGCTCGGTAGCCCGCGTACTTCCCGGTCCGAAGTTCCCGCAGATAGCGGGACGTTATCGCCGCGAGTTGATCGCTGGTGAGATCGTCTGCCGCGTCGACGGACACGGTGAGGTAGACCAAGCCCTGCGCCAGGTTGTCGGCCACATCGGCGCTCGCGGCGACGACCCCGGGCATACCGCGAATTTGGTTCGTGAGCGACTGGACGTCTGTTCGGCGATCCGGCGGGTTGGCTTGGCAGGCCGACACCAGCGCAATGAGTAATGCGATCAGCCCGAACAGTCTGATCTGCTTGCGATTTCCCATCTCAGAAGTAGCGCGGGAACTGCTCGTAATCCGGGTCACGCTTCTGCAGGAACGCATCGCGACCCTCAACGGCCTCGTCGGTCATGTAGGCCAATCGCGTTGCCTCACCGGCGAACAGCTGCTGGCCGACCAGACCGTCGTCGGTCAGGTTGAACGCATACTTGAGCATGCGGATCGCCTGCGGCGACTTGCCGTTGATCGCCGCGGCCCATTCGAGACCGACCTTCTCGAGATCGGCGTGGTCGACCACCTCGTTGACCGCGCCCATCGCATGCATCTGCTCGGCCGTGTAGGGCCGACCCAGGAAAAAGATCTCGCGGGCGAACTTCTGCCCGACCTGCTTGGCCAAATACGCGCTGCCGTAACCGCCGTCGAAGCTGCCGACGTCGGCGTCGGTCTGCTTGAAGCGGGCGTGCTCGCGGCTCGCCAATGTCAGGTCGCATGTCGCATGCAGGCTGTGCCCGCCGCCTGCCGCCCACCCGTTGACGAGGCAGATGACCACCTTCGGCATGAACCGGATCAGCCGCTGCACCTCAAGGATGTGCAGCCGCCCGGCGCGTGCGGGGTCCACGGTTTCTGCCGTTTCGCCGGCCGCGTACTGATACCCGCTGCGCCCGCGGATGCGCTGGTCGCCGCCGGAGCAGAACGCCCAGCCGCCGTCCTTGGGTGACGGTCCATTGCCGGTCAGCAGGATGACGCCGACGTCGGGAGACATGCGGGCGTGGTCGAGCACGCGATACAGCTCGTCGACCGAGTGCGGCCGAAACGCGTTGCGCACCTCGGGTCGGTCGAATGCGACGCGCACCGTCGGCTGCGGCTTCCCGTCGACGACGTGCCGGTGGTAGGTGATGTCGGTCAGCCCGAACCCGTCGATGGGCTGCCACACCGACGCGTCAAAGGGGTTGTCGCTCATGCGTTTACCGGATCGAGTCGAAACACCGGGCAGCGGCCGGCGAGCGCCTCGAATTCGTCGGGATTGGGTCCGGTGACCAGACCGGCGCTCTTGATGAAACCGACTCCGGTCGGCACCCTGATCGGAAACTCCCGCAGCAGCGGCCGGGCGTCCTCGACCGACATCTCGACCAGGCGGACCCGCTCGGTGCGGCGGCCGCGTTGTAGCGTGCACTCGCCCGCGGCCCGGACATTGGCCGACCAATCCGAACCGGGAAGTCCGCCGACGATGTATTCCTTGCCGTCGACCGTCATGGGCGTGACGGAGGTCGACCGAGGCTTGCCACTCTTGCGGCCAGGCACGGTGAGCACTACCGGACCGAAATTGATACCGAGGTGCTGCGCCCCGATCATCACCTTGTTCACGTACTTCAGCCACCACGGCGGGCGGATGCGCTCGTCGGACATGGCCGCAACGTTACTGCCTACACCGTGACGCCAAATTCGGCTATCGCTCTTGTCAGCCCGTCGGTTCGCTCG
>JAJKIB010000402.1 GCA_021154745.1 Mycobacterium sp. | reverse complement strand
TGCATCAGCGCCGCGTCGAACCGGTCGAACCGCTCGGGATGCGCGTCCCAGATCTCGAGCGCCGCGACGCAGCGGTCGTCGACCACCACCGGGGTCACCAGCAGCGAGTTGAGAGGCAGCGGGTGCGGCCAGTCGAACCTGGGGTCGGTCTGTGCGTCGCCCAGCAGGATCTGTTCGCGCGACTGGATGGAGGCTCCCACCAGGCCCGCGTGCAGCGGGCGGCGCTGGTTGCCGGGCTCGGCACCGAGGCGCGAGAGGTCACTCACCAGCTGCTGCTCCTGGGTGTCCTCCAGCACGATCGTGGCTGCAACCAGGTCGTAGCTGGAGTTGGCGAAGACCGTGGAAGCAGCGCTCTGCAGCGCCTCTGCCGGTGACCGCGCGTCGGTCAGAGCGGCCGCCACGGCAGAGCCCACGGCCAGCCTGGCAGCGCGGTGCCGTGACTCCTCGAGCGCCCCTGCGCGCATCAGGGCGCTGGCCAGCATGCCAGCCACCGAGGCCATCAGCTCGGCGTCGTGTGGATCGAAGGCGTTGACGCGCGTGTCGCACAGCTCGAGCACGGCCCCGCAGTGTCCTTCGACCATCACAGGTGTCAGCAGCAGCGAGTTGTAGACCGCGTCTGCGTCCGGCCAATCGAACCGGGGGTCGCGCCCGGCCTGGCCGTGCAGCTGCTGCACGCCTGTCAGCGCCACCGCGCCGACCAGCCCGGCCGCCAGCGGCCGGCGCATCCCGGTGTGGTTTCGCAGGGCGCGGGTACGGTCGGCGACGATCAGCTGCTCGTCGGCCTCATGGTCGATCAGGGTGGCCGTGACGGCGTAGTAGCCGGAGTTGTCGAAGACGGCATCGACGGTCGTGCCCAGCACCTCGATCACGGTCACGGCATCGGCCACGCCGGCCGCGACGGCCTGCGCTACGGCCAGGCGGCGAGAGCGCTGCGAGGCCTCCCCGGCAACGCGCAGCACCGTCTCGGTGAGCGCGGCCAGTTGCACGAACAGCTCGCGCTCGGCCTCGCTGAATGCCGGGGCGTCGTTGCCTCGCTGTGCCATCAGCACGCCCGGCCGTCCGTCGGCAAGCGGTACCGACGAGCGCAGCACACGCGGGTCGTTCCCGGCGCCGAGCGCTGCGTCGTCCGGCTCCAGCGCCACCCACTCCGCCCCGAGACCGCTCCTCAGCTTCTCGAACAGCTGCTCGATCTCGGTGACCGGAGCCGGTGGCTGTGATGGGTCCACGCGACGGATTCTGTCAGAGCGACCGTACGTGTGGTTTGCGCGTGCCTCAGCCCACGCGCATCTCCGGCATCGGGGCGCCCAACTGGCGCAGCAGCGCGATCGTGTCCCACAGGTGCCAGAGGTCGGACAGCCGGTCGCCGCTGTAGCGGAACATGTGCATGTGCGACCCCCGGACCGTCGCGCCCCGCGGCTCCATGCCCGCGAGCGGGCCGATGTCGAGCCGCCCCAGGCGCGTCCCGGTCATGGTCGAGCGGCAGGCCACCGTGTCGCCTTCGGCGATCATGTGGTGCACCTCGAAGTGCAGGTCGGGGAAGCCTGTCCGCAGCGTCGTGACGACGTTCTTCAGGTGCGGCGGGAAGCTGGCGCCCAGCGGCTCCTGGTGACCGACCACCCGCAGCTTCAACCAGCCGCGATGGCGTGGAGGCGCCGGCGCCCGGGACGTTCCGGAGTAAGGTTCAAGCCGCTCGGGCGGTTAGCTCAGCTGGGAGAGCACCTGCTTTACACGCAGGGGGTCGGCGGTTCGATCCCGTCACCGCCCATCGTCAGTTTTCGGGTCAACCATGAGGCCACGGCGATTGCAGCGAACCGGCTGCGAGTGCTGATCAGGCCGCCGTGGTAGGGAATGGTAGGACCGGCTCGGGCATCGGATCTGGCCTCGCTCCACATTGCCTCCTGGGATCGGCGCAGGCCTCAAGGAAACCGCCCTGGGGGCGGCCGGTCGCAGGCCCGACGCGGGCCGTTGGGCGTCCTATCACCGGAGACGCCTACTGAGTGCCCGCGAGGTAGGCGCTTGCCATGCGGCATGTACCGCGACCGGCTTCAACCTTTGGCCGAAGCTCAGCGGTGAGTCGGTTGCGCTCCTCGTCGGTAAGCGTTGACTCGATTGCCTCGGCGAGTGTGGGGATGTTTGGATTGCCGGACGTGTTGAGGAACCCATCCCAATCTCGCGGAGCCACCGACCGGGCCACGGCTTCCAGCGTCAGCCTGATCGGGTAGAACCCGGACTCCTCAGCGAGCCGAAACAGATCCCGCTCGTCGAAGTCGAGCATCGGGTCGCTGCCTGGTGGCTGGATCGCATCGAACACGGCCCGGAGCTTGTCGGTGATCTCGACAAGACCAGACAGGTCATAGCCCAGGAACGCCGAGCCGCCAAGTTCCGCGAACTGGTTGATCGGCTCGAAGATTGAGATTCGACCGCCAGGTCGCAAGACCCGAGCGAACTCGGCGAATGCAGTCCGCTTGTCCTTCACATAGATCAGCACTGACCGCGTGGTGACCACATCTAGGGACGCTTCCGCAATGCCCTCAAGGTTGTCCGCTGACGCCTCCACGAACTCGCAACGATCCGACACCCCGAGTTGACGGGCGGCTTCGCGACACGACCACAGCAGATCATGCGAGATGTCGCTGAACGTCACGCGCTGAACGCCACGATCCAAAGCACCAAAGCCGATCAACCCTTCGCCACACCCCACATCAAGCAGCTGGTCGCCAGCCGAGACGCACGCCGCGTCAAGCACGCGATCACGCACACCGATCAACTCGGCGAGAACCTGCCGCCGAACCTCAGGATCGCCACCGAAACGACGCTCCGTAAGCCACTCTGCCCACCGATCCCGAGCCACCACTAGATGCTAGGCGACTCCCTACCCCAGTCACCACCAAGACAACCGCGGCAATCGGATTTCACACGGGGCTACGCCCTCCCGCACCCTGCCCGGCACGGGCACCTCAAGGTGCTAGGAAGTAGTGGAAACCTTCAGTGACACCCAAGCCTCCAATCGACGCCATGCGCATCGCTCTCCTCGCTGTCACGCTGGTTGGCACGGGAGCTTGATCCACCCGGATGACATCCGCATCGCCATAGCCGGCATGCACAGCCGCGCTCATGGTCGGCGGTATGGTCGCGTGGTCAGGCGAGGTCGTCACGATGCCACCGTGGCTGGGGCCGGCGCCGTTGCGGCCGGCGGTGATTGCGCCTGCCCTTCGACACTGAAGTGGGGGAGCCATTGCAGCCACCGTGGCAGGTACCAGTTTCGGTCGCCCAGAAGTTCCATCACGGCTGGCATGAGGACGACGCGGACGATGGTTGCGTCGACGAGGATGGCGACTCCGAGGCCGAAGCCCATCTGTTGGAACATGACCAGGTCGCCGGAGGCGAAGCCGGCGAATACGGCGACCATGATCAGCGCAGCGCCGGTGATCAGGTGCGCGGTCGAGCCGATGCCGTATTCAACGGCCTCACGCGTGTTGCCGGTCTGATCGTAGCGCTCTCGAATGCGGGAGAGCAGGAACACCTGGTAGTCCATGGAGAGTCCGAACAGCACCGAGAACAGGAACAGTGGGATCCACGCCTCGATTGTCGGCACGACGTGGAATCCGAACAGCCCGGCGCCATAGCCCTTCTCGGTCACGAACACCAGCAGACCGTATGCGGCGGCGACAGAGAGCAGGTTCATCGCAATGCTGGTCAGCGGCACCACGATCGAGCGGAACGCAACCAGTAGCAGGATGAAGCTGAGACCCAGCACGAGCGTGAAGACGATCGGCAGGTATGTCCGTGTGATGTCGGTGAAGTCCAGGTTCTGAGCGGTGGCGCCGGTTACGTAGACGTTGGCGCTCGTTCCGTCGAATGCGGTGGGGATGGCGTCGCTGCGAAGCATCTTGACAGCATCCTCCGCAGCTTTGGAGGTCGAGTCGCCGGCAACCGGGACGCTGATCACGGCAAGCTCTTGGTCGGGGTGCGATGCGATCGCGGGTGTGCCGAAGCGTTTGTCGGCTGCCAGCTTCTTTGTCAGTGAAGCGATCGCCGCGTCAATGGTCGGCGTGCCGACCGGGCCGTCCACGACGATATCCGCGGGCGTCACCGCGCCGGCAGAGAAGTCGCGGTTCAATACGACGAAGCCCTGCTTCGCGCTGAGATTGTCAGGCAGCGAAGAAACCCCGGCAGCGCCAGTATTCAGCGACAGCGCGGGGATCGCGAAAATCAGGAGCACAATGCAAGCAACCGTCGCGCTCACCGCTGGGCGACGCATTGCAAGGTTTACGGCCCGGGCCCAGAACCCGTGACGCGTGTCCTCTTTCGCGTGTCGGCTGATGAACGGAATGCGGCCCTTGTTGACCCGATCGCCGAGCAGCCGCAACACCGCCGGCAAAAGCGTCAGCGCGGCCACCATCGTGACAAGCACGACCACAATGGCGCCCACGGCGAGGCTAACGAAGATCTCAGTGGGCACGATCAGCATCCCCACCAAGGCGAGCACCACCGTAAGGCCGGAAAACGCCACGGCCCGCCCGGCCGTACCGGCGGAACGTTCGATGGCAGGCTCAACCTCAAGCCCCCGCGCCCGCTCCTCGCGGAACCGAGAGACGACAAACAGGCTGTAGTCGATGCCGACAGCAAGCCCCATGAACGTCAGCATGTTGACCGCAAAGAAGCTTAACGGCGACACCGTCCCGATCAACGCGATCAAGGCGACTCCCACCACGATCGCAAACAGCGCAAGCAGGACAGGGATGAACGCTGCAACCAGTGCACCGAACACGAACACCAAAATCACCAACGCGATCGGGATGCCGATGCCCTCGCCCTTTTGAAGGTCACTCTCAGACAGCTTTGTGAGGTCGCGGGAGAGCGTCGCATCGCCTGTCACCAACACCGTGTAGCCGGGTTGGTCAACGGTTTTGGCAGCCGTGATCACCTTCTCGATCTTGGGATCGGTGTCCGCAAGGTCGCCGGGAATCGTGAGCGCCAACAGCGCACTTCGACCGTCCTGTGAAACAGGCGCCTGAGCGGCCGGCGCAACGGAAGCCACACCTGAACCGAGTCTGGCGACACTGTCATGCACCGCAGATACAGCGGCCGCCAATCCTGCGGCGTCGCCACTGTTCGTCGCTTGCACGATCACCACGTCGCGGATCGGCACCTTGACGCCCAACCGCGACTCGCGAAGATCATCCGCCCGCTTCGAGTCAGGCGTGCCGGTGAACGTACTCTCCGTTGTCAACGCACCAGACAAGAGCGCGCCAGAAATCGCAATAGATGCTACGACCAGCAGCACCCACGCCGAAACCGTACGCCACGGCCGAGCCGCGCAGCGGCGCGCCCATGCCTGAGGGGACATCCATGCCATCGCGTCGCTCCTTTGGCTAGAAGTTCCGCACCGACCCGTTGTTCAGCCGACACGCTGAGCCGAGCACAACATGCCCGGAAGCGCAACCGCCACGTTCGGTCTCGTCACGAAGCGGAATCGACAACGCTACCACTTTCGGGGCTAGGGCGGGCTCGGCAGCGCACGGTCTTTCGCCCAGTCGATTGACCAGTGACGACGGCCAATGTCGCCCAGATATTGAATCGGGTTCCCGATCCAATACCTGTTCAACGCGCCCGCAGGCCGGTCGCTGCTTCGGGCGTGTCGTTCGACGGCGACGAGGGTCGGATACCCCGGGCCGTGTCCGACGCGGGCCGATGGGGGCGGGGCCGAGCGGACCAACAGCCGCCCGGTGGGGATTGTCGGGATCCCCACCGGCCGTTCGTACGTGGTCCAGCAGCCCGTCGGCTTGAAGTCAGCTGACGTTGGTGTATGTGAGTTGGTCGATGTCGTCGCCGTTGGGCAGTGACCGCAGCACGCGGAGTTCGCCCATCGCGTGCTGGTAGATGCCGGTGCCGCCGTTCGCGCCGACTCGGATCGTTTGGAAGTGGGTCTCTCCTTGGATGTTGACGGTGCCGTTGTTGAAGTGGATCGATCCAACGACGATCACGCCCAGCGTCTGGGTTTTGAAGTGGGCAGTGACGACGGTGAAGTGGAGCACGTCATAGCCGATCCGTTTACCGTCGAGCGAGTAAAGGAGTTCCTTCTCGATTAGCTCATCGCCGGTGCTTGGCCCTGCCGGCTTGGCGATGTCGAGCAGATCCGGGTTGATCACCTGATGCGTGCGGTAGCGAATCCTCTGCACGCTGTCGTTAGCACTAGCGGCACGGCTCGTCCCTGCGATGATCGCGACGACCATGACCAACACAACAACGGCGATGACTGAGAGCCTCAGCCTCATAGCTGTCCCCCTTAGGAGTTGCGGACCGACGACTATACGCCCCTGCGGAATCCACCGCCCTCGCCGCGCGTCTGTCAACCCGCGCGTGCTCGCCGACGTATGCTCGCCTGGGTGGATTGCTGCGAGCACTCATCTACCGCTTCATTAGATCGGCATTGTTTCGGATGGAGGAATCGCTTGAGCCGGAGTTCGCACGCCCCGTGGAAATCGCGTGCTCGCTCGCGGCGCGAACGCCTTGACCAAGCAGGCTCAACCGCCCTCTGCGAAGTCGGCTTAGCCCACGAGCAGCGAAAACCGACCCAGCGAAGCCAATAACGACGGGGTCAGACGACTAACGACCTTGCTCGCTGCTCTCGTAAGACGACCGCTATCCCAACGCTCCGCCACATACTGCTAGGACGCTACGGCAGGCGAGTAAAGGCATGGAGGGATCTTGAGCCGCGACCAGAACGGTTTGCTACGAGTGTTGAGCGCATCACGTCGCGGGAGGCGAGGCATGTGGATTCGGGTGGCAAAGTGGATCGCGGTGCTAGTAGTCATCGTTGGTGTCGCCGCTGTTGGTTCAAGGGCACGGGGCGCCGACCGACCCCCCGAGAAGGTGCATTGGGCGCTGATGCCGGGATCGCTGCGAACCGCAGTGGTGCCACGGGTGCAGCACGCACACGAACGGACGTTTCTTGCCACTGACTTCGTGGCGACGGGGATTGACAACGCGCCGACGGGCGCCAGCCAAGGTGATGAACTTGCTGTTAGTGGTTTGCTTCGAAACGCCTCCGGCGAGGTGATTGGCCGGCTAGAGGTGCATGAGGTACTCACTAGCATCAGCCCCCAACTGCTACAGATCACGGCAACCCTGCGGCTGCACCAAAGCCAGATTGACGTGGTCGGCGTACAACGTACAACTCAGCAGACAACACTGGCTGTGGTCGGTGGCAGCGGACGCCAAGTGACTGTGAGAGGCGGACAGCTAACGGCAGTACCAGGACCAAACAACAGCACCAAGCTGACCGTCGCCCTGTTGCGCTGATCCTCGCAGCCATCACCACCGGCAACGACCTGCACTGCCAGATTGGGGTAGAGTCGCGGCATGCGTGTGCCGATCGCCACGATCGCTCTTTCTGTCGCGGTCGGGCTGACCGGATCTTTGGCAAGTTCTTGTAGCGACGGCAGCTCGTCGGCCCCCTCCGCAACCGACAGCGCTTCGACGTTCCCTCGGTCGTCAGGCGGGACGAATCTGCCGCACCTGAGCAAGACCTTCAAGTCCCCGCTGATGGGTTACACCGTGGACTATCCGGGGGGCTGGACGCCCACCCCAGCAACCGACCTTTGGCTACCGAATGCATCCAACTTCTGGGACGACCCGGTCGGTGATCGACTGCAAAGTTCCGCCGCTGGGTTCAGGGGAACGTCCCAGCCACTCACCAAAGGAGAACCCACGCAGCAGTGGATGCATGACTACCTGGCTTCCGAGCCTACTGGGTGTGGTACAAGAGAACAGATTCGAGTGGACGGTCATGCGGCCACCATCGGGCTGAACGGATGCGCTGGCCAAGGGCGCTTGGGCGGCAAGGTCTTCGACTTGATCCTGGTGAGCGGGAATCGGGGCTACAACTTCACTATGGAGGGCGAGGTCAATCGCGACCTTCTCCTCGCAATGCTTGCCACAGTGAAACTCGACCCGCTTTCGGCCAAATCGCCCGAGTGATAAGCCGGTCAGCGATCCACGAGGAACATCGCAGTTCCCCCACGGCCGTGTGGTACCTGAGAGGTAAGCCGGACGATTGAGGTGCGAGCCTTCCCAGCCGGTGAACACAAGGCCGCATCTGCGGGCTCCTCGCTGTTTCTCGACGGCCTGAGGGACACCGGCGCGGTTTGGAGGTGCAGCGAAATCAGCCCCATGCGCCGAGCGGCCCGCCGAATGGCGGGCCGCTCGAGGTCGTGTGGCGGATGTGTGGGTTGTTAGTCGCCCGAGGTTTCCACCACCGTTCGGGGAGCGGCCTCGATCTGGAATCGTGGCAGCCAGCGCAGCGGCTTGGGCAGGTACCAGTTCCAGTCACCCAGCAGTTGCATGCTGGCGGGAAGCAGGACGCCGCGGATGATGGTGGCGTCGATCAGCACCGCCGCGGCCAGGCCGACCCCGAACTCCTTCAGGTCGACGATGCTGAGCGTCAT
>JAJKIB010000401.1 GCA_021154745.1 Mycobacterium sp. | reverse complement strand
CTGAATGTGTACGACCGGCTCGCGCTGGCCGACCTGGTGCACCTGTACGCGTCGGCCGTCGACGACCGGCGATTCGACGATGTCGTCGAGTTGTTCACGGATACTGCGGAATTGCGGCTGCCCGACCCGCCCCGGTCGCTGGAGCCGGTGCGCCGTCACCACGGCCGCGACGGCGTCCGGGAGGCGATCGCCGCCGTGGCAGCCGTGACTCGGACCGAGCACGCAATCGTCGGTGAGGTTTATGCGACGGCCGAGGACCCCGACTACGCGCTGGGCCGTATCACGTGTATCGCCCACCACTGGTCCGTCACCGATGGGCAGACCACCGATCTGGTGTGGCATCTGCGCTATGACGACGAGTACCTGCGCATGCGGGCCGGATGGCGCATCCACGGTCGCGCGCTGACCATCAACGCTATCGAGACCCGGCCGGTTCGCCGCCTTCGAGGGCAGCCATGAGGCGCTCGAGCAGCGGCCGCTGACCCTTGAGCAGCTTTTCGTTGGCCTCGGCCACGGAAAACCAACCGACGCGGTCGATTTCGGGATATTCGCGGACGTTGCCCGACCCCTTCGGCCACTCGAGCGCGAACATGTTGCTCACGGTGCCTTCGAGGTCCAGATCGCCGCGGACGGCGAACGCCGTGATCATCTTGCCGCTCGGTTGCTTCAATGGCGCGAAGTCGATGCGCGGCCCGTCCGGCGCGGACTTGCCGAGCTCCTCGAGGAATTCCCGTTGCGCGACCGTCCACGGGTCTTCGCCCTCGACATATTCACCCTTCGGAATCGACCACGCCCCTTCGTCTTTGCGCGCCCAGAACGGACCGCCGGGATGTGCGATCAGCACCTCGACGCCCCCGTCGGAGACGCGGTACAGAAGCAGGCCGGCACTCAGCTTCGGCATAAGGCCGGCGTTGGTTCGCTGATCTTCACCAGGGTCTTGCCGATGTTGGCACCGGTGAAAAGCCCGTTGAGGGCGTCGACGCACGACTCGATGCCGTGGAAGATGGTCTCGCGGTGCACGAGCCGGCCGTCGGATTCCCACTGGCGCAGCGAGGCGAACGCCTCGTCGAAGCGGCCCCACTGGTCGAGCGCATTGAATCCCTGCATGAGCGCGGTCCTGGCCAGCAGGTTGACGTAGTTGGCGGGGCCGGGGTGGTCACCGGTCAGGTAGCTGGAGATGACGCCGCAGAGTACGACGCGTGCCTTGGGGGCCAGCCGGCCGAGCACCGCGTCGAGGATCGGCCCGCCCACGTTGTCGAAGTAGACGTTCACCCCCTTTGGACAGTGTTCTTTGAGCGACGCGGGAAGGTTGGCCTGCTTGTAGTCGATGCAGGCGTCGAACCCGAAGTCGTCGACCACCGCCTTGCACTTGTGCGGGCCGCCCGCGATGCCGACCACCCGCGCGCCCGCGATCTTGGCGATCTGCCCGGCAACCGATCCGGTAGCGCCCGCGGCGGCCGAGACCACCACGGTTTCGCCCGGCTGGGGCCTGCCGATGTCGGTCATTCCGAAATAGGCGGTGGCGCCGGTCGGGCCATAGACGGACATGATCGCGAGTTGGTCGGTCTCCCCCGGGATCGGCGTGGTGAACACGTCGTCGCGGATGATGACGTATTCCTGGAAGCCGGTCAGTGTGGTGACGACATCGCCGACGGCGTAGGCGTCGCAGCGTGATGCCACCACCTCACCGATTCCCGCCGCCCGGATCACATCGCCCAGCTGCAGCGCAGGCAGGTAGCCGGGCTGGCCGTCGAGCCAGGTACGGGCGGCGGCGTCGATTCCGACGTAGGTGGTGCGCACCAGCGCCTCGCCGTCGGCGGGTTCGGGCGCCGGATTGATCACCAACTCGGTGTCGTCGGGCTGGACCAGCCCGGTCGGGCGGCGGCGCAGCAGGATCTGGCGGTTCGTCAGGTCGGGCACATGGGCGAAACTACCGAAAATCTATGTCCGTTTCTGCAGTGCTTGCTGTCCAAACTGTCCGATTTCCAGCGAGCCGTCGGGCAACACCAGCTCGCCGGCCTCGACCCGGCTGCGCAGATAGGCGAACGTTTGCGCGGTCTGGGCGAAAAGGTGCTCACCCGCGCGCAGTGCCGGCCGCTGCTTGCCCTCGCGAGAGGCGAACTGCGGCAACGGTTTCACCTCAGTGTGGTAGTCGACGTTGAAGAACAGCGGGAAGGAGTACCGCTCCTCTGCCACCTTGCGGACCCGGTGGCTGGTCGCCACATAGGCACCGTTTGTCCAGAGTTCCAGCATGTCGCCGATGTTGACAACGAACGTACCGGGCACGGGCGGCACGTCGATCCACTCGCCGGCGCCGTTCATCACCTCCAAGCCAGGCGCGGTGGGCTTGAGCAGCGTGAAGCACTCGTAGTCGGTGTGCGCGCCGATCCCCTCGCAGTCCACGGCGTCAGGGTTGTACGCGTAGTGGATGAGACGCAGCTGGCTCGGCGTCTTGGTCGCGTGCTTGGAGAACGTGTCGGGATCCTCCCCCAACGCCACCGCGAACGCCCACAGCAGCCGGTGGCCGACATCGAGCACCGCCTGGTAGTACGCGGTCACCGCGTCGGCGAAGCCCGGTAGGTCCGGCCAGGTATTGGGACCGAGCATCGGATTGCCGGCCAGATAGTCGGGGTCGTCGGCGGGCAAGTCCAATGCGGTGTCGAAGGCTTCCTTCATTTCGGGCATTCCGGTCGCAAGGCCTTCCTCACCGGCAGGCACATAGCCCCGATGGCACTTGGACAGCCCGATGTAGGAGCGCATCTTCTCGTCTACCGGCAGGGCGAAGAAGGCCTTCGTCGCCCCCAACATCCGGTCGAACAACGCATCGTCGACGCCCGCACCACTGACGTAGAAGAATCCGACCTCGCGGGCGGCCTTGCCGAGCTCCTCGGCCACGAGTTCGCGCTCCGCGCGGTCCGGCGAGCGCAGCCCGCTGATGTCGATGATCGGCACGGATGTGAATGACGTTGCGCCACTCATAGATCCACATCTCCTTCGCTATCCTCAATGCTCCATCGGACACCATTGGCCACCAGGTCACCGCCAGTCACGTGCGGATTCAGGTCCGCCCATTGCGGACCGCCGATCCTGGCCAACACCACACCGGTTCGGTCCGCCCATCCGAATTGCGCACCGGCGCGCAGCAGGATTGCGTTCTGGCCGAACAGCGCCCAACACGGTGCGGCCGGGCCGTCCTGGCGGACCCAATGTTCGACGTAGTCCTGATGCACGCCGACCTCGATCAAAACACCCATCTCCCACCGCATCCGGCCCGTATCGGGGAACGGTCCCGGCGGCTCGATATCGATCAGCCGCTGCCACTCGAAGACGTCACCGTGCTGGCCTAGCCGACCTGCGAACCCGCGCGTGTCCACATACGCGGTGATGCCCTGCAGCCAGGCGACATCGGTGCTGGTGTCATGTGACCCGTCGCTGTCGATCAACAAGGTGCGCCGCCACAGGCCGCTGCATTCGGTCACCGGCACGCCCGTCATCTAGGCAAATCTGTCGTGGAAGTGACGGGTCAGCTCTGGCCACACGTGCGGGTCGTGGCCGGGGATCAGTTGGTAGCCCTTCTCTTTGGCCAGCTTCTTGAGCTTCCGGATGGGCTCGATCGTTTCCTCGGGCTCGACGTCGATGAACCCGCCGATCGCGAGTTCGTCCTCGATGTTCTCGGTGAGATCGGCGGCGTCGAACGCGAACACGAAGCCGTCGCCGCCGACCGAGTCGTCGAGCTCGACCACGAAACTCTGATGGCCGGGCGTGTGCCCGTAGGTGGGAACGGCGGTGATACCAGGCGCGATCTCGGCTTCACCGTCGGCCAGCTGCCAGTCGATTCGCGGGTCGTCGAAGTCGATCCGTGCGATCGCGTGGCGTTCGGGCTCGGGATGGTTTGACAGTCCGTACTCGACCTCACGCCGCTGAGCGTGCACCGGAACCTTGCCCGCGAACAACTTCACCCCGCCGGCATGGTCGTGGTGCAGGTGAGAAAGCGCGACGGCGTAGATGTCGTCGACTTCGATGCCGATGTCGTGCAGCGACTCCTCAATCGGCTCACCGGGTCCTGGCAGCACCGGGATGTACTCGACCGTCGGGTAGAACCGGCGGTACAGCGCGGGATCGCGGATGAGTGCGGTGTTGAAGCCGGTGTCCAGAAGCACCCAACCGCCGTCGGTCTGCAGCAGCACCCCTGGCACCGGCTCGCGCAGTCTCTCTTCGGGCGGAGTGCCGTAGACCGAGATGGCCTTCGGCAGCTCCTCCCAACCGAGTGTCAGCAGGACGATCCTGCGAACCTTCGAGACTTGGGCCATCAGCCCACCGACAGCGCGGCGATGCGCAGCGAGTTCGGATTCGACACCGCGTGCGCCTGTTCGACTCCCTTCAGCCACGGCTGAGCGACCACGAAGTCATCGATGTCGGCCACGTTCAGCCAGCATCCGGTTTCTTCGGCTGCCGTGCCCGCGTCCGAATAGGGTTGCGGCGCGCCGTTCGGCAGTCCTTTCGCCAGCGCGGCAGTGACCCGCGGCGAAGAGCAGCTCAGGTAATTGATCCCGCCATCGGCGTCCCACGAGATGTGGCCCCAGGTGTAGGGCGACGGAGCGTCGGGCCACACCAGGCCGGTATAGATCTCCGGTGCGGCGGGGGCGTTGCCGATCCACCCGTAGATCTCCGATGTCGGATAGCCCTGCACCTTCGCCGTGATCCCGGCCGCGGCGAGCTGGGTCTGAACGAGGTTGCCGATCAGCTGATTGTCCGGATTGCTGGTGTCGTAGCCGATGGTGACCGACTTCTGATCGGCGGGCAGACCTGCGGCGATCTTCGTCAGTGCCGAGGGGTCGTGCGTCACAGTCTGTTTCCCGTAGTCGGCGGCGAGCACGTACGGCGGGTACATCTGTGCGCCGATCTTGCCGCGGCCGAAGTATGTCTGCTTGACAAGCTGGTCGACATCGACGGCATCCATCACCGCGGTCCGCGTCGCCTGGTCGGCCATGATGCCCTTGGTCGGGTTGATGTAGAGGAAGTTCGCCATCATCGTCGGCAACGAATAATGCGAGTACTTCGGGTTGTTCAGATACTGCTCGACCGCCGACGACGGCAGGTCATGCAGGATCGCGGCGAGCTGGCCGTTGTTGAACTGCAACTGCTGAGCGGAGGTGTCGGTGATGACGGGCATCTCGACCTTCTCGAAATACGGTTTCGGGCCCCAGTATTCACCGAACGATGCCATCGCGTAGTGCGAACCGACCTGCGCGTCGGTCAATGTGTACGGGCCGGTGCCGAGGTCGTGAGTGGTGAGGTAGTTCTGCGCGAAGTCCGCTGCGCCGTTCTTCTGTAGCCCGGTCGGGCTCATCATGCGCGGGCCGTAGGGTGACGCGAGGTAGTCGACGAACTCCGAGTTGGGCGACTTCAGCGTGATCGTGACGCCGTAATCACCTTGGGTGGTGATTGATTCGATGTCCTTGACCATGTATGCGGGGCCTCCGTTGACGGCCAACCGGCGGTCGAACGACGCCTTGACCGCGTCCGACTTGAACGGTGTCCCGTCATGGAACTTCACTCCCTCACGAAGCTTGAGCGTGAAGACCTTGTTGTCGGGCGACGCGGTCCACTCGGTGGCCAGCAGCGGCTCGATCTCGGCCTTACCCTGGCCTCCTTTGAACTGCATCAGGCCCTCGTACAGGTTTGTCGTGAGCAGCAGCCCCTGCCCCGCGTAGTACACGTCGGGGTCCGGCGGCTGGCCCGGGTCCTGCAGGAACGATAGGTGCAGCACCTTGTCGGTCGGCGCCGCGTTGGGTGTGCTCGAGCCGGAATCCGAACCGCCGCAGGCCGCTAGGGTCAGCAAGGTCGCCGCGCCTGCGGCTGCGATAGCCAGTAGTCGTGTTCTCATCGTGGTGCTCCTTCGAGGACAGGTTGTTCGAGCTGGCTGAATGCCGCAAGGATCTCGTCGGTGGTGCGCATCGCGCCGGTCTGCAGGTATTCCATGGCGGCGAGGGCCGCATCGTGAAGGTATTGCGATGAGCCGCCGACGCAGTCGGTGACGACCCGGACGTAGAAGTCACGCTGGTGCGCATCGGCGAACGTGTAGTGCACGCAGACGTCCGTTAGACCGCCGATCAGGATCAGCGTCGATGCCCGCAGTCCCCGCAGGACGATCTCGAAATCCGTTCCGATGAAACCCGAGTAGCGCCGCTTGACGATGTGGAACTCTTGGTGGGAATCGTCAAGTAGCGGCCGCAGCGACGGCTCGAGGTCGGTGCCAGGCTGCCCTTCGACGCAGTGCACGCCTTCGGTGCCGTCAAGTTCACGACCGAAGTCCACCCCGCTGGGCCGGTGCACCTCCTGGAAGAACACGACCGGCACGCCTGCCGCGCGCGCCGCCGCAACCAGCTTCTCGGCCCGCTCGACACGGTCGGCATGTCCGGCCATGTGGGGAATACCTACGTCTGCCACGGGCATTGCGCCGCCCTGCTGAATGTCGACGACGACCAGCACGGGGTTGCCCACGATCAGTGGCTGTGTTGGCACTTAACCTCCTCCTACCGCTATTCGTGGATCGGCCGCTGCCTGCAATAGATCGACGGCCGTGTTGATGGCGACGTACAGCACACCCAGCATCAGAGTGACGCCCGCGATCGCGGGAAAGTCGGCCACCGGAATGCTTTGCGCGATGTACTGACCGATGCCCGGCCAGCCGAAGACCTGCTCGATGACCAGCACGCCGGAGAACATCAAGCCGACCTGAAGCCCCGTCATCGACAACGCCCCGCCCACCGAGTTGCGCAGGACGTGGCCGGCCATGATGCGGCCTTCCGAAAGCCCTTTGGCCCGAGCGGTTCTCGCGTAGTCACTGGCGGCGTCGGTCAGCAGACTGGAGCGCAGCACGCGTCCGATCGCGACTGCAGGACCGAGGGCGATCACCACCGCCGGGAGAATCAGATGGTGTAGCGCGTCGGCGACGACGTCAAACCGTCCTGCCAGTAGCCCGTCGACCGTCAGCATCCCGGTGGGTCCGGTCGGCGGGTTCGGCACGTTGATCCGCCCGTTCGCCGGCACCCAGCCAAGCTTCTGATAGAAGACGATCAGCCCGACGATGCCGAGGAGGAACATCGGTGCGGCTGCGCCGGTGAACAGCACGGCGCGCAGCACACCGGCGCCACGCCATTTCAGGGTTGTGCCGAAGGCCAACAGCCCCGCCAGGATCAGTGCCAGGCCGAGACCGTACATCGCCAGTTCGAGTGTCGCAGGGAAGAAGTCGCCGAGATCGCTACTCACCGCGTGCCGGGTGCGGTAGGAGGTACCAAGGTCGCCATGGGCGGCCGACGTCAGGTAATTCCAGAACTGGTTGATCATCGGCTGGTCCAGCCCGAGCGTGTGCCGACGGGCCGCGACCGCCTCCGCCGATGCGTTCGCGCCGAGTTGCGCCTTGACCGGATCCAGCGGCGAGATGTGCTGCAGCACAAACATCACCGCGGTCAGGGCGACGAGGATGAGCACCATGGCGCCCACCCGGGTCAGGACGAAATTCCTCATGACTGCCACCTACCTAGTCCTCATCAGATTCCGCAGGCCGTCGCCCGCGAGGTTGGCGGCAAGGGCGAGGACAAGGACTGCGAGACCCGGCATCACCGGGACCCACCACTGCTGAAGGAAATACGTCAGGTTGCGCGCGGTGTCTGCCCCGAGTTCTGGGGCGGGGGCGGCTTGGCCGAGGCCGAGGAACGACAGCGCCGCCAGCGTGAGGATGAGGGTGCCGATGTCCAGGCTGGCGGCCACCAAGGAGTTGGGCACCGCACCGGGCAGCAGATGACGGGTGGCCAATCGGATCGGGCCGACTCCGGCGAGCCGCGCGGCCTCGATGTGCGGACGGGCCGCCAGCCGAGCCACTTCACCGCGCACAAGTCTCGCGTAGAACGGCCACCACACGATCGACACCGCGATGAGCGTGTGGATGAATCCCGGGCCGAGGGCGGCGACCACGGCGATCGCCAGCACCGGCGCGGGCAGGGACAGGAACGCGTCGGTGATCCGCATCAGCAGGCTGTCGACCCAGCCGCCCGTGGCGCCGGCGATCAGCCCGATCAGTCCCCCGATGAGCAATCCGACCGCGACGACGACCAGCGCCGCGAACCAGCTCGCGCGGATGCCGTAAAGCACTCGGCTGAGGATGTCCCGGCCGATGGAGTCCGTGCCGAGAAGGAAGCCGCCCTTGCCGGGCGCCTGCAACGGCATGCCGGCGGGTACCAGCGGATCGTCGGGTGAGATGAGCGGCACGGCCACCGCGACGACGGTGACCACGAGCACCAGGCTGACGGCGGCCCAGTTCATCAGCATCGGTGGGGTTTTCGGCAGCGACAGCAGCCGTACCCGCCCCCGCGCCAATGAGCCTGTCGGCAGTGCGATCGCCATGTCAGCTCGCCTTCCGCTCGATGCAGGCGACCTGGTGCGGACTACCGGGCGCACCCTCGAGCCGGACATCCAGCCGGCCGTCGGAGCAGGTGTCGATCGCGATCGGACACCGTGGGTGGAATGCGCAGCCGGTCGGTGGGGACAGCGGGCTGGCGGGTTCGCCTGGTAATACCCGTGATTCGCGGCCGAGGTCAGGGATCGAGTCGACCAGCGCGCGGGTGTAGGGGTGCACCGGACTGTTGATGACGTCGTCGGCCGGTCCGATCTCGACGATGCGCCCCAGGTACATGACGGCTATCCGGTCGGCGACAACGCGGGCGACGGACAGGTCGTGGGTCACGAACACCACTGACATGTCCAGTGTGCGGCGAAGATCGCCAATGAGGTTCAGTACCGACGCGGCCAACGATACGTCGAGCGCACTGGTGGGCTCGTCGCAGAGCAGCACCGGAGGCGGCACCACGGTGGCGCGTGCCAGGGACACCCGCTGACGCTGACCGCCGGAGAGCTGGCCGGCCCGTGACTTCGCAATGTCCAGCGGCAGGCCGACACGCTGCAGCACGGCTGCCACCGCATCCTGTCTTTGGCTGCGGGACATGCCGTTTCCGCGCAGCCTCTCAGAGATCAGTTCGCCGACCGACAGCCATGGCGTCAGCGATGCGCCCGCATCCTGGAACACCATCTGCGGTCGGTGGCCGCCTGCCAGTTCGATGGTCCCCGAGCTGGCCTTCTCCAGGCCCGCGATGACCCGCAGAAGGGTGGACTTTCCCGATCCGCTCTCGCCGACCAGCGCGACCGATTCGCCGTGCGCGACGATCAGCGAAATGCCGCGCAGCGCTTGAAGTTTGCCGAATGCCTTGACGGCCTCATGCAGCACGACCGCGGGCGGCTCGGTTGATCCGGTGAACTCTGTCTCGGGCTCGATGTCCTCGGTGGTGGTGGTCAGGCGCGAGCCGAGTTCGGCGGACACCGCATCGAACGGCACGACGCAGGCGCTCACGCGGCCGGGCGCGATCGCGGTTGGGTCGGGGGGTGTGGCCTCACATGCCGGCGTGGCCAGCACGCAGCGAGGCGCGAATGCGCATCCGGGCGGCGGGTCCACGGGGCTGGGCACCGATCCGGCCAGCGCAGCGAGCTTGCGGTGCCTGGCGGTATCGAGGGTCAGCCGGGACCGCAACAGTCCATGGGTGTAGGGGTGGGCCGGCTGGCTGAGAACCTCTGAGGTCGGTCCGATCTCGGCAATTCTTCCGGCGTAGAGCACGGCGATGCGGTCCGAGATCTGGGCGGCGACGCCGAGGTCGTGGGTGATGAACATGATGCTGCAACCGATTTCGTCGCGCAGTCGCAACAGCAGCCGCAAGACCTGCGCCTGCACGGTGACGTCGAGCGCCGTGGTGGGTTCGTCGGCGATGATCAATTCGGGATTGCCGGCGATCGCGATGGCGATCATCACCCGTTGCCGCAACCCGCCCGACAGCTCATGGGGGTACGCCCGGAACCGGCGCTTGGGTTCCGGGATGCCGACCGCGGTGAGCAGCTTGAGCGCCTCCTCCTCGCTGCCTGTTGCCTCGGCGACCTGCTTGCCGATCCGCATCGTCGGGTTCAGCGACGTCATCGGGTCCTGGAAGATGGCGCCGAGGTCGAGGCGGCGGACCTTGCGCAGCGTTTTCGCGTCGCCGGTCACCATGTCGGTGCCCGTCACCTTGACCGAGCCCTGCACCCGGGCCGCCGCCAGCAGACCGAGCATGGTGAACCCGAGTACGCTCTTGCCCGACCCCGATTCGCCGACCAGGCCGAGAATCTCACCGGGCGCGATGTCGAGGGACACGCCGCGCAGCGCATGCATGTCATGGCCGTCGCGGCGGAAAGTGACGTTAAGGTCGGTGATCGCGGCCACCGGAGCAGCGTCGGCCGAGGGGCTCGACGATTGCGCGTCGACCTCGGAAACTGCGCTACTCATCCACTCTCCTAGCACCCCCGGCCTGTCACTTGACAGTTTTCAGGCCGCGCCGGGACGGTGGGTGTCGCT
>JAJKIB010000400.1 GCA_021154745.1 Mycobacterium sp. | reverse complement strand
GTACCCGACGCGCAGCCCGCAGAGGCCGTAGACCTTCGAGAAGGTCCGCAACAGCACGACGTTGTTGTGACGCTTCAGCAGGTCGAGCGACTCGTCCGGGTCCTGGAGCGTCGAGAACTCCACGTACGCCTCGTCCAGCAGCACCACCGTGTCCGACGGAACCCGCTGCAAGAAGCGCTCGATGTCGGCGGCGGGCTCGAAGGTACCGGTCGGGTTGTGCGGCCGGCACACCACGACCACTCGGGCGTGCGCCGCGGCGTCGGCCATGGCGTCGAGGTCGTGGTGGCCGTGCGCATCCAGCGCCACCGTGACCGACTCCAGCCGCGCCATCTGCGCAAAGATCGGATAGCCGTCAAACGTCGGCGACGTCATCACCATCTTCTCGCCCGGGTTGGTGACGGCATGCAGCACCTGCAGGATCACACCCGTCGCGCCTGCGCCGATCACCACCTGCTCGTCACGCACTCCGACACGCCCTGCGATCAATGATCGCAACCGCTCCGGCAGGTATTCCGGATAGCGGTTGGCCGCATCGATGGACTCGATCAGCGCCGAACGCACCGCGGGTAACGGCGGAAACGGATTCTCGTTGAGCGACAACGCCAACGGGTTCAGCGCGCTGGGCAGCGCACTGACGGCATCGGTCAGCTCCCGCCTGAGAGTGGCCATCAGTCGCGCCCGCCCCAGTTGATCGCGGCGGCGCCGGCGAAGTCGCCTGCGTGCGCGAACGCCGCCATCATCACCACGTCGCCCTTCTTGAGGGTGCCGTCGGAGATGGCGCGGTCGAGATTGATCGGGATGCCTGCGGCGAACAGGTTGCCGCAGTCCTCGAAGGTGTCAACGTGGCGCTCCTTGGGCAGCTCCAGCGCCTCGCGCCAGTTCCGCAGAAACACCCGATTGGGTTGGTTGGTGACGAGCAGGTCAAGATCCCTGGGCTGCAAACCGATTCGGTCGCAGACCGCATAAGCGACCTCCGGCACCTGACGGTTGCCTCGTGCCAGCACCTTGGTGATCTTGCTTTCGGTGAAGCCGATGTAGGCCTCGCCGGGCCCGGCCTGCCACCACTTGCGCGGCGGATCCATGACAATGGTCATGTCGCCTGCATATTCGCCGTAGGTGCGGCATTCCACGTCGAGGATCGGCGATTCGTCCGACAGCGTGACCAGCCCGACGGCGGCGCCGTCGCCAGGCACCGACGCCTGCGCCTTGCGGCGCACCGTCGGCTGGTCGAATGCCTGCCCGGCCGCGTTCTGCGCGATGGCGATCAACGCGGTCTGGCCCGCTCCGGACGAGAGCAGCTGCCGGGCCATCTGCAGCCCGAGCACGAACGCCGCGCATCCGCCGTTGTGCAGATCGAGCACCCAATTCGGTTTCATGCCAAGGCGATGCGCCATTCCGCCGCCTCCGCCGTAGAACGGCATATCGGGCATCTGGGTGTGCGTGATCAGCACGTCGACATTCGCGATGGTGTCCTGCCCGTGGCGCTCGATCAGTCCTGCCGTGGCCCGCTCCACCATGTCGATGGCGGTCTCCCCCTCGGCCACATGCTAGCGGAACTTCGGCGCGCGGAACATCATGTTCTCCCGCAGGTCGTCAGACTCGGCGAACTGGGCGTAATACTCGGCGCCAATGGGGTCCCCCGGCAGATAAGTCGAGATGTCAATAAGACTGACGGGCCTTTCGTTCACGGCGCTTCTCATTTCATCCAGGCCGGGGTGACCGGCAGGCCGTTGTGGCGGCGGTATTCGACGATGGCCTTGAGGTTCTTCATCTCAAGCAGATGCCCGGCGCCGAACATGTCCCAGAAATCGCCGACCCAGACGGGCCTTTTGGGCGGTGCGGTTTCCGGATAGGGATTGTTGTCATAGAACGGGTGATGGCAGTTCGTCCACAAGACGACAGAGCCCGGCTTGTCGAATACCGTCTGCGCGTCGACGATTCGCATCAGGTAAACCATCCAGAGGTGCTTGCCCTGATCCCAGGCGCAGTGGTAGTCGACAGTCATGGAGTCCCTGTTGGCCACGGTGCGGGTGAAGATCCGTGTCTCCGAACCCAGTCGGTCATAGGCGAGCCACAGCCCGGGTTCCTCGGTGGGTGTGAACCCTCGCAGGCTGTACGTCCACTCTTCAAGGCAGCGAGTGTCGGCCATATAGTCGAACAGCTCGTCGGGCGGACAGTCGATATAGCCGTTGACCGTGCAGAATTCACCGAAGACCTGGTCGTGCGGGTACACCGACCGCATCATCTCCATGATGATGGGGGTGGCCTTCTCCCGCGGCGAGGTCTCGATGCGGACCACGTCATCGATCGGATCGATGGTGCCCCTGTGAGCGGTTATGTCATCAAGCGCGGGCAGTGACATCTGAACGGTTCTCCTTTGGAAGGGACGGATTGTTGGGGACGGCGGCGTTGCCGAGAAAGTTTGCAAACGGCGGGATTTCGTCGGCCGAACACTCAACGCTGACCACCGACGGGCCATCGGCGTCCAGCGCCGTGCGCACTGCGTCGGGCAACTGACTGATGTCGTCGACATCGACCGACGCCAGGCCGGGGAACATCGTGGCCAGCCCGGCGCCGAAACGGCTTGGGCCGAACCGGTTGTAGCTGTAGAGGTCGTCATAGAACAGCTGCTCGCGCGTCACGCACATCGCATGCGCATGGTTGTCGAAGAGCAGGAAAGTCACGGGTAGCCGGTACTGCAGCGCCGTGTGAATCTCCATGCCGTGCATGAGGAAGGAGCCGTCGCCGGCGATGACGACCGTTCGCCGCCCAGCGCGGTCGCTCTTAGCGCTCGCTCGCCCGAACGCCACGCCGACGCCGGCTCCAAAGCTGTATCCCATACCGCCCATGCCGAGAGCGACGATGAACCGGCCGCCGCGTCGCACCGGCAGGTAGTGAATCGCCGATGCGCCGATGTTCCCCGCGTCGACGACGATGTCGGTCCCGTCCGGCAGCAGCGCGTCGAGAGCCGTCATCGCGTCGCGGTAGCGGATCCCGGGACCACTGAAGCGCGGTGGCTGCAGCTCGGTGTGCGGCACTGCGTCGGGCACCCGGACACCGAGCGGCCGTCGGTGCCCAGACAGCGCCGCCGTGAGGAGCGACAGGGAGCCGCGCAGGTCATCGGAGTGCACATGGGCGCAGGCCACATACGGCGACGCCGATCCGATCGACAGCATGGGAACCGAGGCAAGCATGTCGTCCAGCCCGGCGCGGGACGTCACGCTCAGGCGGGTGCCCACCAGTAGGCACAACGCGCTTTCGGCGGCTGCGGTCGCGACACCCGGATGGCCCATCACCCCGGTGACACCCAGCGCCGACGACGATCCCATGCCTGGCGTGCCTGCGACGTCCTTGGCGTCGGGCACCGTGGCGATCCTGGCGCGCAACATCGCCCGCAGCTGTTCGAGTTCCAGGCGCGCATCGTCGCGGGCGACCTGCTCACCGGCGATGATCGTGATCGGCCCGCCTGCACGCCGCAGTGCGTACGCGATCGCCGCCGGATCGCCCAGTTGTGTCGTGACCGGTTCGACTCCGGCACCGTTGGGACCCACCTCGGATTGCTGAATGTCCTTGGGCAACAACAAGACTGCGGGTCCGCCGGTGCGCGCGGCCGCGATCGCCTCCGGTAGCGCCGAGACGATCTCCTGCGGCCGCATAACCCGCCGGCAGAACACCGAAACCGTGGAGAACAACGCTTCCGCGTTCAGCGCGCCGTTGCGGCCGCTGGTGTCCTGGAACGAGCCGCGACCGTCGAGCGTGGTCGGCGGTTGGCCGATCAGCGCCAGTACCGGCACGCGGCTGGCGAAGGCCTCGCCCAGTCCCGGAACGGTGTTCAGGCACCCGCCGCCTGACGTCGCGGCCACCACGCCGAGCCCGGCGCCGCTGCGGCTGTAGCCGTCGGCCATTGTGGCGGCGGAGAACTCGTGTTTGGCCAGCACCGCGGTGATGTCGTCACGGAAGAACGCGGCGTCGTAGAGGTCCTCGATATTGGCACCGTCGACACCGAAGATGAAGTCGACGCCACTCGCCGCAAGGTATTCGACGATGTGGTCGACAACCCGATGCCTACTGGCCATATCTCACCTGCTTCCCGAGCCCCCACCAGTGACACGACTCGCGGCGGAGTTGGGTTCACTAGGTGGCCCGGATCACAGGTGCGCTTCGAGCAGCACCTTCCCGTTGTCGGGCGAAACCAGTTGCACCGCAGCGATTTCGTCCTTCTGCATCGGGGTTGTGGCACTTGGCAACGCGGTCGCGCCCGACAGCCCGAGCCACGTCGCCACCTCGGTGTGGCTGCCGTCGCGGCCCACCACGACCATGCCCAGGTTCTGTGGCGGGATAGTGCCGCTCTGGCCCCACTCGCCGTAGGAACAGGCCATGTCGATGCGGGTGCCCCACCCGAAGCCGGTCAGCGAGATCGACGCGTTGATCGGGGTATCCGACACCTTCGTCATGTCCATCGCTTGGGTGGTTTCCTGCGGGGAGTAGTTTTCCAGACCCACGATCTCGGGACGGATAGCGATCACCACGCCAACCGCCAGCAACGCGGCGGCCACCCCGACCGCGGCCGAGGTCAGCCAGCGGGACCGCCTGCGGCGCCACCGGACCTTGTCGAGGATCGAATCGAGCACCTCGGGCCGAAGCGGTGGGGTTTCCGGCGGTTCCTCGTCCAGCGCACGCACGTCCTCGAGGTCGAGCATCGCCAGCAACGCCGGGATGCCGCTGAGCTCGGCGACTGCCGATCGGCACCGCTCGCAGGTTGCCAGGTGAGCCTCGTACTCGCGGCGTTCATTGCTCGACAGCGAACCGAGGACATACGCCGCGTCCCAGGTCACGTAGCGATCGCCGCCCAACAGATCACCGCCTAGGGGAAAACCGAATTGTGTCATCGTGTCACCCCCATTTCCTGCAGATTGAGTCGCAACGCCCGAACGGCGTAATGGAGCCGGGATTTCACCGTGCCCTCCGCGATCTGGAGATCGTTGGCAATCTGGGCGGTAGTCCATCCCTGGTAGTAGGACCGGCGAACCACCGCGCGATGGTCCTCGGATAGCTGGCTCAGTGCCGTGCCGAGAAGCAATCGGTCCAGTGCCGAGTCCACCTCATCGGGTGCGGCACGGTCGGCGACCTGTTCGAGGTCGGGCGTGCCGGATTCGTTGCGGTACCGCGCACTGCGACGCTCATCGATGATGAGGTTGCGCGCCACGGTGAACAGCCATGCCCTGGCCGACCGCTCGACCTCGTCGGTCACCTCGGGATGTCGCCATGCCCGAAGCAGCGTCTCCTGCACCACATCCTCCGCACGCGCTTGATCACCAGTCAGCCGCAGGGCATAACGCCACAGTGCGGCGGCGTGCTCGTCATAGAGCACCCGCATCATGGCGGCCTCTGGATCGTCCACTAAACCAACCTCCGTCTTAGATACGACGTTGGCGGTGATCAGGTTCATTACTACGCGCGCCGTAGACGGTGCGCGGCTATACGGCGAAGATCCGTACTACACCGTGAGGATTCGTGGCCCCTCGTCCGTGACGGCCACGGTGTGCTCCCAGTGCGCGGCGCGGGAGCCATCGGCAGTGACGACGGTCCATTCGTCGTCCAGCACAACGGTCTTAGTCGTGCCGAGGGTGAGCATCGGTTCGATAGCGAGCACCGAACCCGGTGCCAGGTAGGGCCCGCGGCCTGGCGCTCCCTCGTTGGGCAGGAACGGGTCCATGTGCATTTGACGGCCGATGCCGTGTCCGCCGTAGCCGGCGACGATGCCGAACTGGCGACCGTAACGCGCCTCGGCGGCGTGCGTTTCGGCCTCGATGGCGTGTGAGACGTCGGTCAGCCGGTTGCCGGGCAGCATCGCCGCGATTCCGGCTTCCATCGCCTCACGGGTGGCCTGCGACAGCGCTTCGTCGCCGGGGATCAGCGCCCCGATGCCGAATGTGATCGCGGAATCGCCGTGCCAGCCATCGAGGATCGCACCGCAGTCGATGGACACCAGATCCCCCGGTGCGAGGGTTTCGGCTGCCGACGGAATCCCATGCACCACACGGTCATTCACGGATGCGCAGATGCTGGCGGGAAAGCCGTGATAGCCGAGGAAGGACGGCACACCGCCGCCGTCACGAATGACGGACTCGGCGATCTCGTCCAGCGCCAGCGTGGACACCCCTGCCACGGACGCCTCCCGGACGGCCAGCAGCGCCGAGGCGACCAGTGACCCGGCGGCGGCCATCGCATCGAGTTCACCGGCGCTGCGCTGCGCGACGACTTTGCGGTTGCGCAGCCCGGAGAGGCCGATCATCGATTACTTGCCGAGCGCCCGCAGAGCCCGAGCGAACACCTCGTCGAGCGAGCCCACCGCGTCGACGGCCTGCAAGTTGTTGTGGCTGTAGTACTCCAGCAGCGGTTCGGTCTCGTCGCGGTACACCTGCATCCGGTTGTGGATGACCTCTTCGGTGTCGTCGGCGCGGCCGCGACCCTTGAGCCGCTCGAACAGCTCCTCCTCGGAGACCTGGAACTCCAGCACGGCGTCGAGCTTGGTGTCGTGGTTCGTGAGCATCTCGTCAAGCGCCCGGGCCTGCTCCACCGAGCGGGGGTAGCCGTCGAGGATGAAACCGTCAGCGGCGTCGGGCTGCTCGATCCGGTCTTCGACCAGCTTGTTCGTCAACTCCGATGGCACCAGATCGCCTGCGTCGAGGTAGCGCTTGGCTTCAACCCCCAGCGGCGTGCCCTCGCTGATGTTCTTGCGGAACAAGTCCCCGGTCGAGATCTGCGGAATACCAAGCTTCTCGGACAGCTTCTGAGCCTGAGTGCCTTTGCCCGCGCCAGGCGGTCCCAGTAGTACGACTCTCACTTCAGGAACCCTTCGTAGTTGCGTTGCATCAGCTGGCTCTCGATCTGTTTGACCGTATCCAATCCGACGCCGATCATGATCAGAACCGCAGTTCCACCGAACGGCAAGTTCTGTACGCCGCCGCCGTTACCGATCTGGAGGAACATGTTCGGCAGCACAGCGATCACGCCCAGATAGATCGAGCCTGGAAGGGTGATCCGGCTAAGGACATAACGCAAGTAGTCGGCGGTGGGTTTGCCGGGGCGGATGCCGGGGATGAAGCCGCCGAACTTCTTCATCTCGTCGGCACGTTCGTCGGGGTTGAACGTGATCGACACGTAGAAGTACGTGAAGAAAATGATCAGCCCGAAGTAGATCGCGATGTACACCGGGTCTGCGGGGTTGGTCAGATAATTGGCGACGAACCTGGACCACCACCCGTTGCCCCCGTTGGGGCTACCGCTGGTGATCAGCTGGGTGATCAGGTGCGGGATGTATATCAGCGAGGACGCGAAGATCACCGGGATGACGCCGGCCTGGTTGACCTTGAGCGGCAGATACGTCGACGTGCCGCCGTACATGCGCCGGCCGACCATGCGCTTGGCGTACTGCACTGGGATGCGCCGCTGGCCCTGCTCGACGAACACCACGCCGATGATGATGACCAGCGCCGCCACACAGACCAGGGCGAACACCATGCCGCCCCGGCTGTCCAGGATGGTCTTGCCTTCGATCGGGATACGCGCGGCGATGCCGGCGAAGATCAGCAGCGACATGCCGTTGCCGATGCCGCGCTCGGTGACCAGCTCGCCCATCCACATCACCAGCGCCGCGCCTGCAGTCATCACCAGCACAATGACGACCAACGTGAAGATGTTCAGGCCTTGGCTCTGGCCCTGGATGATGTCGAGGGTGCAACCCTGCAGCAGGCCGCCGTTGGCTGCCAGCGCCACGATGCTGGTGGCTTGCAGAATCGCCAGCGCAACCGCGAGATAACGCGTGTACTGCGTCATCTTGGCCTGGCCGGCCTGCCCCTCCTTGCGCAGCTGCTCGAATCGCGGAATGACCACGGTCAGCAGCTGCACGATGATGCTGGCGGTGATGTAGGGCATTACGCCGACCGCGAACACCGTCAGATGCAGCAGGGCACCGCCGGAGAACAGGTTGATCAGTGAATAGATCTGCGCCGAGTCGCCGCCGCTGACCTGGGCCACGCACTTCTGGACGTTCGGGTAGTTGACGCCCGGTGACGGGATCGAGGCGCCCAACCGATACAGGACGACGACGCCCAGGGTGAACAGGATCTTCCGCCTCAGGTCGACTGTCCTGAGTGAAGAGATGAAAGCCGAAAGCACTCTTCCTCCTGCGCAGCCGAGCTGCAGATCGCGGCGTGCGAATGGGGCTGGTGTGACCAGCGTCTTGGTTAGGTCCTGCGCGGCGCCCCGGTCAGGCTCGTAGCCTGCGGAGTCACGCGTCAAACAGTCTACGAGACTAACAGTTGAGGGTCAGTTGGCCCGCATCCGTTGCAGGCAACGCGTCCGAGCCAGCGTTCAGAATCGGAGCGTACAGTCGGCGGCGGGTCGTTACATCACCTAAGTAACGGCCTCGCACTACGTAGACAGGGGTCAGGGAATGGCACGCACGGATAACGACACCTGGGATCTGGCATCGAGCGTCGGGGCGACGGCCACCATGGTGGCAGCGGCGCGCGCGGTGGCGAGCAAGGCCGACGACCGCTTGATCGACGATCCGTTCGCTGAGCCACTGGTACGCGCGGTCGGCGTCGACCTGTGGACCCGCGTCGCCACCGGTGATTTCGATCTTTTCAGTCTCGATCAGGACGCCGCGGTGGGCATGCAGCGGATGACCGACAACATGGCGGTGCGGACCAAGTTCTTTGACGAGTTCTTTCTTTCTGCGACCGGGGCGGGCGTCCGACAAGCGGTCATCCTCGCCTCAGGCCTGGATTCGCGCGCATACCGGCTCGCGTGGCCCGCGGGCACGACGGTGTATGAGATCGACCAGCCCGACGTCATCGAGTTCAAGACCCGCACGCTGGCCGGGCTGGGCGCCGAACCGACGGTCCAGCGCCGCACGGTCGCGATGGACCTGCGCTACGACTGGCCGTCGGCGTTGATCGAAGAGGGCTTCGACCCGAACCAGCCGACGGCGTGGAGCGCTGAGGGGCTGCTCGGTTATCTGCCGCCCGATGCGCAGGACCGGCTGCTCGACACGATCACCGAGCTCAGCGCGCCCGGCAGCCGGGTAGCGGTGGAGAGCGTGCCCAATATCGACCCGTCCGATCACGAGAAGGCGATCGAGCGCATGCAGGCCGCGTCGGCGCGGTGGCGCGACCACGGCTTCGACCTCGACTTCGCCGATCTCGTCTATCTCGGCGACCGCAACGAGGCCGCCGCCTATCTGGGCGATCACGGCTGGCAACTCAGCCGTCGCGCCGTCAAGGAGCTGTTCGCCGCCAACGGCCTGCCGCCGCTTCCCGACGACGAAGAAGCCGGCAACTTCGGCGAGCTGCAGTATGTCAGCGGCGTGCTGGAGGGACCCCTGCAGTGACCCGATCCGACGCCGACAGCTGGGACCTGGCATCGAGCGTCGGCGCGACGGCCACCATGGTCGCCGCGGCGCGGGCACTGGCCAGCAAGGAGCCCAACGCGCTGATCGACGACCCCTTCGCCGCGGACCTGGTGCGGGCGGTAGGTGTCGACTTCTTCATCCGGCTGGTCGACGGAGAGATCCCGCTGTCGGCCCTCGAAGGCGACGGCCCTCGGGTAATGGCCGATGTGATGGCGGTCCGCACCCGGTTCTTCGATGACTTCTTCTTGGACGCCGCAGCGGATGGCGTTCGGCAGGCGGTCATCCTGGCCAGCGGATTGGACTCGCGGCCCTACCGCTTGCGGTGGCCGGAGGGCAGCACGGTGTACGAGATTGATCAACCGAAGGTCATCGAGTTCAAGACCATCACGATGGAGTCCATCGGTGCGACGCCAACGGCAGAACGCCGCGCGGTTGCCGTCGATCTGCGCGACGACTGGCCAGCCGCATTGCGCCACAGCGGTTTTGACGAGACCGAGCCAACGGCGTGGAGCGCCGAGGGTTTG
>JAJKIB010000399.1 GCA_021154745.1 Mycobacterium sp. | reverse complement strand
TCGACGCTCGCGAACGCGACGTCGTCGACGCCGGCGTCGAGACACACCTGGCGCAACCAGTCGGCGTCGATGATCCCGGGCTTTTCCGTCTTGCGTGAACGCACCTTGCGAACCGTGGGATGGTCGGCGAGCCGGCTCGGGATCTTCTCGGTCGTCATGCTGGGTATAGTACACAATACTTAGATCCTCGCCGGTGCAGATAAAGAAAGCGTCGGAACCGTGCATTGTGGCTGTTTCTTGGGGGTACACCCGAGCTATGCACGGCATACGGACGGGCTCCGGCCTGTTGCGCCGGGGCTGGCGGCGGGCGCTCGACGGTGACCGCCGGTGGGGGTCGATCGACATTCGCCAGGACCGCTTCGGGGTGACCCGGTACCGCCTGGTGGTGTTCCCGCCGGGCATCAGCGACTCGGAGCGGCGGTGGGTCCGTGTGGCGCGGGGCTGGACATTGTGGGGTGCGCTGGTGTGGATCTTCTGCGAAATCTCGCTCAGCCACACGACCGGTCCGATGACCGCTCTGGTCACCTCGACCGCGTTATATCTCGGTCTGGGCGTGGCCGCCACGGCGATGGCCGGCGATCCGCGCAGGCAGGTCAGGACGATCGGCGCGATGGCGATGGCGGGTCACGACGATCCGGTGTCATCGGCCGTCCGCCACAGGCTGGAGACCCTTGCCGGCGCGCTGATGGAAGCCGACGACCTCCTCGCCCGTGGCCAGATCTCGGCGGCGGCCCACGAGATGACATGGTGGCGGGTATATGACCAGATGGGTCCGCCCTCCCCTGCCGTGCATGAATCGGGCAGCGGCGCATAGCCGCCGACTAGTTGAATTCGTCCAGTGCTACCTGTGCCAGCATTTCGGCGAACGTGGTTCCGCTGTAAGGGAATTGGGTGACGACCTTGCCGCTGGCATGGCGGTAGTAGTTGTTGCAGTTGGCCAGCCACACGGTGCCCTGCATCGCCTGCTGGATGTCGTCGTTGTACGCATCGTGAACGTTTCGTTTGATGTCGATCGCCTGCAGGCGGTGACCGACCATGTCGTCGAGTACGCGACGGACGAACTCCACCTGAGCCTCAAGGATGTAGATGATCGACGTGACCCCGTTGGTGTTCGGGCCGTAGAGCGTGAACAGGTTGGGATAGCCCGGGACGACAGTGCCCAGATACGCTTCGGCGCCGTCTCGCCAGTCGTCGCGCAGCCGGCGGCCGTCCATGCCGTAGACGTCGAGGCTGCGGAGGTAGTCGGCGGCGTGGAAACCGGTTCCATAGATGACGGTGTCGACCTCGTGCTCGGTGCCGTCACCGGTGCGAAGACCGCGTTCGGTGAACTCCACGATGGGCGACGTCTCCAGGCTCACGTTCGGAAGGGCGAACGTCGGAAACCATGTTCGAGACTGCAAGGGCCGCTTGCATCCCACCGGATAGGACGGAGTCAGCTTCGCGCGCAGTTCCGGATCAGTCACCTTGCGCGTCAGGTACGCGTTGGCGATTTCGGTCAGTTCCTTGGTCATCGCTGAATCGGCCCCGAAATTCGCGGACTCGTATGCCTGGAACGCTGCGTCTCGCACCTTGAGGGCCTCGATGGGATCGCGCTCGAAGAGTTCGTGCTGCTCGGGAGTGAAGGGTTCGTCGTAGCGGGGGCTCACCCAGATCGGTGTCCGCTGGAACACCGTCAGATGCGCGGTTTCCGGTGCGATCTCGGGAACGTACTGGATGGCGCTTGCGCCTGTCCCGATCGACGCAACGCGTTCGCCCGCTGTCGATTTGGTGTGATCCCAGTCCGACGAGTGGAATGCGCGGCCGCGAAATCGCTTGGCGCCGGGGATGTCCGGGATGTTGGGGACGTCGAGCATCCCGACCGCCGTGACGACGACGTCGAACTGATGCGCGACGCCGTCGGAGGTCTCCAGCATCCAGCGTCGGTCGACGTCAGACCACCGCAGCGTCATGACGTGTGTTCGCGAGACGAGGTGATCGGCGAGTTGGTTGTCGTCGGCGACCTTTTCCAGGTAGGCGAGGATCTCCGGCTGGTTGGCGAAGGTCTTGCTCCACCGCGGGTTCAGCGCGAACGAGTAGGAGTAGAAGTGCGATGGGACGTCACACGCGGCGCCGGGATAGGTGTTCTTGCGCCAGGTGCCGCCGAAACCGTCGGCCCGATCGAAGATCGTGAAGTCGTACCCGCCCACAGCGAGCTGAATCGCCATCGCGACGCCGCCGGGCCCAGCGCCGATGACCGCGACCTTCGGCTTAACGCCCGCCATCTTTGCAATCATTACATTTATAGCGTAATACGTAAGGCCGTCATTTCCTCGGGCGATCCGCGACGGATCGACCTCTCGGGCACGGCGAAGATATCCTTACTTCATTGGGAATGTAAGGAGAGCCATGGACGCTGCGGCTAAGATGACCTCGAAAGGCCAGGTGACCTTACCGAAGGCAGTGCGTGATGCGCTCGGTATCAAGGCCGGCGACGAGCTCATTTTCAGGGTTGAGGGAAATCGTGCGGTGCTCGCCCGGACGCCAGACTTTCTTGATCTCGCAGGGACGATCCCCGTTCCTGCCGCGAAGCGCAACGCCGCTTGGGACGACGTGATCCGCCGCACCAGATCGGGTCGGGCCGCAGGTCGGCGTTGAGCGCATTCATTGATACGAACGTTTTGGTGCGACATTTGACCGGTGATCCGCCGGCCATGGCTGCGCGTGCAACGGCCTACCTCAGGACGGAGCGAGAGCTGCTGTTGACCGACCTCGTCGTCGCCGAGACGGTTTACGTAATCGAGTCGTTCTACGAAGCCCCCCGAGACCAAATCGCCCAAGCCGTACGCTCGCTCGTCGCATTTGAATCAATCCTGTGCGTCGACCCGGCGCTCCTCCTGCGCGCCATCGAGGTCTATGAGACCGACCGGGTTGACTTCGCTGAGGCATACCTCGTCGCCTGTGCCGAAAGCACCGGCGTTAGCCGGGTTGCGTCGTTCGACCGGTCCATCGACCGGGTCAACTCGGTTGAGCGAATTGAGCCGCCGCCGATCAGCAAGTAGCGAATGCTGCTGTCTTGCTTCAGTTTCAAATCAGCTGTGTGCCGGAGCCTCGCGCTGCACTAGCCTCCGGTGCGGCGAGCGTATGCACGCAACGCGAAGGGCGCGAAGACGGCCGTCAACGCCAGCGACCACAGAATGGTCGCCAGCACCGGGTGGTGCAGCGGCAGTTGAGCGCTCCCCGGCGCCGGTCCCCCGTTGCCCCACAGTTCGCGCATGGCCTGCGCCAGCGAGGACACCGGATTCCACTCGGCGATGACGCGCAGCCAATGCTGCATCGGCTCGGTTGGCGCAAAGGTGTTGGCCAGGAACGTGATTGGGAACAGCACGGTGAACATGACTCCGTTCACAGCCTCAACTGAGCGCATCACCGAGCCGATGAGTATTCCGAACCAGATCATGCTGAAGCCGAACACCAGGATCAACGCGAAGGCGAGCGCCGCCTCGGCGACGCTGCCCCGGATCCGCCAGCCGATCGCCAATCCGGTACCTGCCATCACCACCACACCGATCGTGGAGTGCAGAAGGCTGGCCACGCTGCGCCCGATCAACACCGATGACCGCGAGATCGGTAACGACCGGAAGCGGTCAATGATGCCTTTCTCGACGTCGGCGGTGATCCCCGACGCGACCACGAAAGCGGTGAACACGATTGTCTGTGCCTGGATGCCCGGCAGTAGAAACTCCCGGTACGAGGCGCCACCTCCGGTGGCGATCGACGCGCCGAAGACGAACGCGAACAGCAGCACGAACATAATCGGCTGCACGGTGACGTCGCTCAGCATCTCGGGCATCCGTTTGGTGTGGATCATGTTGCGCTTCACCATGATCCAGGACTGCTGCGCGATGTTGGTGGGTCTCGTGCGCGCCGGCCGCGACTGGATCTGAGCCGGCGTTGCGGTGGTCGTCACGCCTCTACCTCCTCTTCGGTGCGGTGGCCGGTGAGCGACAGGAACACGTCATCGAGGCTGGGCCGGGACAGCCCGATGTCGTCGACGTCGATGTCGCTGTCACGCAGCCAGCCCGCGACCCGGATCATGTCGGCCAGGCCGTCGGCGGCGGCGGTGAGCTGGCGGGCACCGGCGTCCACGAACACCTCGGCGCCGGCCTTGGTTAGCAGCGCCTGCGCGGCCGGAAGATCGTCGGTCCTGGCGACGGTCACGACCAGGCTGGCGGCCCCGGCCTGCTGCTTGAGTTGCAACGGCGAACCCTCCGCGATGATGCGGCCCTTGTCGATCACCACGATGTTGTCGGCGAGCTGGTCGGCTTCCTCTAAATACTGGGTGGTCAACAACAGCGTGGTGCCTTGTTTGACCAGTCCGCGCAGCACATCCCACAGGTCGCTGCGGCTGCGGGGGTCCAGGCCGGTGGTCGGCTCGTCGAGAAACAGCACCGGCGGCGACGCCAGCAGGCTGACGGCGAGATCGAGCCTCCTGCGCATGCCACCCGAATACGACTTCACCACGCGGTCGGCGGCGTCGGCGATCTCGAATTGCTCCAGGAGCTGGTCGCCGAGTCGCGCGAGTTCCCTGCGCCGGATGCCGTAGAGGCCGCCGATCATCCGGATGTTCTCGCGGCCGGTGAGCAGTTCGTCGACGGTGGCGACCTGGCCGGTCAGGCCCATGCTGCGGCGCACCATCTCTGGCTCACGACGCACGTCGTAGCCGGCCACCCGCGCGGTGCCGCTCGTCGGCTCCGTCAGCGTCGTCATCATCCGGACTGTGGTGGTTTTGCCCGCGCCGTTGGGGCCGAGCAGACCCAGCACCGTGCCCGGCGGGACGGCGAAACTGACGCCGTCGACCGCTGGTTTGTCGACGCTGGTGCCACCGAACCGCTTGACCAGCTCGATGGCCTCAATGGCGGGTGTCATGCCACCGACCGTATCCGCGCACACCGACACCGGGCCATCGGTTTTATCGCCGCGTACGTCTCAATCGCGCGTCGGATGGGTACATCGTCTCAGGAGCACCCGACATGGACGCGGAATGGTTTGTAGCACCCGAGTATTGGCTGGCTAGACAGCTACTGCAGCGCGGCGTGGCGGCGATCTATCTGATCGCCTTCATCGCGGCCGCGCGACAATTTCGAGCACTCATCGGTGACCACGGAATGCTTCCGGTGCCGCGGTTCGTGGAGCGGGTGTCGTTCGGGACCGCACCGAGCATCTTCCACTTCCACTACTCCGACCGATTCTTCGCGATCGTCTGCTGGGGTGGAGCGGCGCTGTCGGCGGCAGTCGTCGCCGGCGTGAACGATCTGGTACCGCTGTGGGCCGCCATGCTGGTCTGGCTGGCGCTGTGGGTGCTCTATCTGTCGATCGTCAACGTCGGCCAAAGGTGGTACGGGTTCGGCTGGGAGTCATTGCTTTTGGAGGCCGGAATCATCGCGATCTTCCTCGGCAACGACGAGACAGCGCCGCCGGTGCTGGCGCTGTTCCTGGCGCGCTGGCTGGTGTTCCGGGTGGAGTTCGGGGCGGGGCTGATCAAGCTGCGCGGCGATCCGTGTTGGCGCGACCTGACGTGCCTGGACTACCACCACGAGACACAACCGATGCCGGGTCCGCTGAGTTGGTTCTTCCATCACCTACCCAGGCCGCTGCACCGAATCGAGGTGGCGGGCAATCACTTCGCTCAACTTGTCGTGCCGTTCGCGCTGTTCGCTCCGCAGCCGGTGGCGAGCGTGGCCGCGGCGGTCATCATCGTCACGCAGCTGTGGCTCGTGCTCTCCGGCAACTTCGCCTGGCTGAACTGGATCACGATCATTCTCGCCTTCAGCGCGATCGATCAATCGTCGTTAGCGTCGGTGCTGCCGGTACCCGATCCGCCCGCCATGCCCAGCCCGCCGCTCTGGTTCGCCGGTGTGGTCATCGCCTTCACCGCGCTGACGGCGTTCCTGAGCTACTGGCCGGTGCGCAACATGGTGGGAAGCCATCAGCAGATGAATGCCTCGTTCAACCCATATCACCTGGTCAACACCTACGGCGCATTCGGCAGCATCGGCCGTATCCGGCTCGAGGTGGTGGTCGAGGGTACCGACGAGCCGGAGATCACCGAACAGACGGCGTGGAAGGAATACGGATTCAAAGGCAAGCCCGGCGATCTCCACCGGCTGCCACGCCAATGGGCGCCCTACCATCTGCGCCTGGACTGGCTCATGTGGTTCGCCGCGCTCTCACCGGCGTACGCGTTGGACTGGATCGGCCCGTTCGTCATACGCCTGCTGCGAAACGATCCCTCGACGCTGCGCTTGCTTCGACACAATCCATTTTTCGATGCGCCACCGCGGTATGTGCGGGCACAGCTCTACGAGTACCGGTTCAGCACGCGGCGGGAATTGTTGCGCGAGCACGTGTGGTGGCATCGCACCTTGGTTGGTGAATACCTGCCACCCGTCGCACTGGGGAAGTCTGAATCACCGCACCTGGGGTGACGGCTTGTGCGCGAGCGTGCGCAAAGTCAGCATTTTCGACGGCGTGTCGCCCGCAGACACGCACGCTCGCGGTAGTGGGGGTTAGGTGACCAGCGAGACCGAGTTGGAGCGGCGCAGCTTGCCCGACGGGGTCTTGGGGATGGTTCCCGGCCCCAGCACCACGACGTTGCGCGGACGCACGTCGACCTCGGCGACCACCTCGTGTGCGACCTGACGCTCGATGCGGTGCACCTCGTCGGGGTCCTGCCAGGCGTTGGACTCGACTGCGACGGCGAATGTCTCACGCGAGTGTCCGGCATCCAGGCGCACCGCGACGGCGCAGCCCGGCCGCACTCCCTCGACGCGGCCTGCGGCGCGCTCGATGTCGGTGGGATAGATATTGCGGCCCGCCATGATGATGACGTCCTTGACGCGGCCGCACACCACGATGTGTCCGTTCTCCATGATGTAGCCGAGGTCGCCGGTGTCATACCAGCCGTGCTCGTCCTGCGCCGGGATGAAGCCGCCCATGGTGATGTAGCCGGGCGTCAGCGATTCGCCTCGCAGCTCGATGACGCCGACACCACGTGGCGGCATCACATTCCCGTGCTCGTCGATGACGCGGGCTTCCAGGTCTTTCAGAAGCGGCCCCAGCGAGGCAAGCCTGCGGGTATTGCCCTTGGTGGCGGGTACGGCGCGACGCAGCGCGGCGAGCAGGTCGGCGTCGACCTCGTCGACGACCAGGCCGGCACCGCACTCGGAGAACGACACCGCCAGCGTCGTCTCGGCCATGCCGTAGGCCGGCAGGATCGCCTCGGGCTTCAGCCCGAACGGCTTGCCCGCATCCAACAGATCCTCGACGTCGGCGGGTTCGACGGGCTCGGCGCCCGACAGCGCGAACCGCAGCGTGGAGAGGTCGAACTCGCCGGGCTTGGCTTGCCGACGGAGCCGCTTGGCCAGCAGCGCATAGGCGAAGTTCGGCGCCGCCGTCATCGTGCCCTTGTACTTGTCGATGAGCTTGGCCCACAGCAGGGTGTCACGCAGGAAGTCCATCGGCGTGACTTTGACGAGCTCGGCCCCGAAGTACATCGGGATGGTCAGGAAGCCGACCATGCCCATGTCGTGGAAGCACGGCAGCCAGCTGACCATGACGTCCTTGTCGACGTCGTACTCCGCGCCGATGAACATCGCCTCGGCGTTGGAGTGGATGTTGCGGTGCGTGATCTGGACAGCCTTAGGAGATCCAGTGGAACCGCTCGTTAATTGCATCAGCGCCAGGTCGTCCTCGCCGACGTCTACGGGGTCGATGGGATCCGACGCCAGCAGGCCCTCGACGGTGAGGACGGTGATGCCCTTCTCCTCGAGGACCGGGATGGCCACCAGGAACGGCTCGGAGACGATGACGGCCTTGGCCTCGATCATCCCGATGACGGTCATGGTGTCTTCGGCCCACACCGCCAGGTCGGTGCGCGGCGTGGGCTGGTGCAGCATGGTCAGGCTGGCGCCGCGCATCCACAGGCCCTGTGCCGTCGGCGCGATCTCGACCGGGAAGCCGGCCAGCACGCCAACCGCGTCGCCGTGTCCGATACCTGCGGCGGCCAGGCCGCCCGCGACGCAGCGGGCGCGCTCGTGGACCTCGCCCCAGGTGTGGCGGACGGGTTCGTGAGGTTCACCGGTGACCATGCCCGTCGTGACGGTGCGGGCGTTGCGGTACATCTTCTCGGTGAATCTGCTCACGACATCCTCCTAAACGGTCCCAGAGCAAATGTCTGAGAGTAATGCTCCCGCTGATAGAGGGCGCTTTCGCGAAGGCGCGCACACAATTGGGGAGCGGTTAGGTCTCGAATCGGGGTGCTACCTATATATCCGGCTGACCGCCCACCGGGGTTACCGGTGGGAGAAAAGGTCGCGCCGGAGTCCTGACCGCTAGCTTTCACCGCCGATCATCTTAAGCAACTCTTAAGTAACCGCCAAACTGTAGCGGGAAATGAGGCCTGGGTCACAGTTAGCGATTTCAAACGGACGTCGACGGAGCGGGCACCACCCTGGCGCCGTGCACGGGTCCGCTGGCCACCCGCACGGTGCGGCACACGCCTGCGCCGGCCAGCTGCGCGCCGACGTCGATGGCTGTGGCCACCGATGTGCACAGGAACGCACACGTTGGGCCGGACCCCGAAACGATCCCGGCCAGCGCGCCGACGTCCGCACCCGCCCGAAGGGTGCGCCGCAGCGCAGGGTCCAAACTCAGCGCGGCCGGCTGCAGGTCATTGCCGAGCAGCGGCGCCAGTTCGGCCGGGTCACCAGAGGCCAGCGCGGCAAGCACCGGTTCGGGATCGTCGAGCCGCGGCGGCCGGTCCCGGCCGGCGCCGGCGGTGTCCCGCAACCGGTCGATCTCGCTGAACACCGCCGGAGTGGACAGGCCGTCGTCGGCGAAGGCCAGCACCCAGTGGAACGTGCTGCGGGCGAGCACGGTGGCCAGCTCCTCACCGCGGCCGGTGCCCAATGCGGTGCCGCCGTGCAGCGCGAACGGGACGTCGCTGCCGAGCTGGGCGGCCAGCGCGTGCAGGTCTCGGCGCGGCACACCTAGTTCCCACAGCGTGTTGATGGCCACCAGAACCGCGGCGGCATCGGCGCTGCCGCCCGCCATGCCGCCCGCCACCGGAATCGCCTTCTCGATGGAGATCGCGACGTCCGGCGCCCGGCCGACGTGCTCCGCCATCAATTCGGCGGCCCGCCAGGCCAGATTGCGCTCGTCGGTCGGCAGCGACTCCACGCCCTCGCCGCTCATTTCCACCGACAGCACGTCGGCGTTGCGGACGGTGACCTCGTCGAGCAGCGAGACGGCATGAAAGACCGTCGTCAGCTCGTGGTAGCCGTCGTCACGGCGGTCACCGACCGCCAGATACAGATTGACCTTGCCCGGCACCCGCACGGTGACCGACCCGGTGGGAACCCACTCGGACGCGGTATTTCCGTCGGAGGCGGACACGGCACGACACTATCGCCGCGACGAACAAGACAGGTAGCGAAGTACCGAGATGGCCGGGGCGGGGACCGTCGTACCGGCAGGCGAATACCCCTCAGCGAACCCTAGGCTGTGGAAATGCTGTCCCCCGGCGAACGGTTCGAGGGCTACGTCGTCGACGCGGCCATCGGCCACGGCGGATATGCGACGGTGTACCGCGCGCATGACGCCGCGGGCCCGGATCGGCTGGTCGCGCTGAAGATCCTCGACGACCATCACCGCCAACCCGCACAGATAGCGCGGCTGCAGAAAGAATTCGACTTCGCCCACAGGCTCGATCACCCGCACATCGTCAAGGTGTATGAGTGCGGGTCGGGTTGGCTGGCAATGGAACTGATCAATGGTGGCACGGTGGCCAAGTTGCACGGTGTGGCGGATCGACTGATGGCGCTGGCCCAGATCGCCGGGGCGCTGGACCACGCCCACCAGTGCGGCATTGTGCACTGCGACGTCAAGCCGTCCAATATCCTTGTGTCGCTGCCCCTTTCGGTGCACGGCGCGGTTCTCATCGACTTCGGAGTCGCGCAAGCCGTGATTGACAACGTGGGCCGCAGACCCGCGCACATCGAGGCGTCGCTGCCCTACTCGGCACCCGAACTGCTGCACGGGCACGCGCCGTCGGCGGCCACGGACGAATACGCCCTGGCGTGCACCGCATTCGAGCTGATCACCGGCTCACCACCGTTCACCGCTGCCACATCGATGGGGCTGGTGGACGAGCACCTGCACGCCCCACCACCGAGGCTCTCGCACAAAATCGACTGGCTGCCACACGCGTTCGACTCGATCATGGCAAAGGCCTTGGCAAAGGGCCCGGACAACAGATACGAGTCGTGTTCGGAGTTCATCTCGCTGATCGCGCGGGCGTTGCAGTAACTTGCGCCAAATTATTACGTAACTCAACTTTTACCGCCTCCGGTTTCGGGTCTCCCGACCCACGCCTAACGTCAGGCCGATGGCATCCGCTATCGATTACGACACGTCTGCGCTGGCCCACGAGGACGAGGGCTACCACAAAGGCCTCAAACCACGACAGCTCCAGATGATCGCCATCGGCGGCGCCATCGGCACCGGCCTGTTCATGGGAGCCGGCGGCCGGCTGCACACCGCGGGTCCCGGCCTGTTCATTGTCTACGCGGTGTGCGGGGTGTTCGTCTTCTTCATCCTGCGCGCGCTCGGTGAGCTTGTGCTGCACCGTCCTTCGTCGGGATCATTCGTCTCCTACGCGCGCGAATTCCTAGGTGAGAAGGCCGCCTACGTCGCAGGCTGGATGTACTTCTTCAACTGGGCGTGCACGTCGATCGTCGACGTCACCGCTATCGCGCTGTACATGCACTACTGGGGCGCCTTCAAGGCGGTTCCACAATGGACGATCGCCTTGATCGCACTGGTCATCGTGCTGACCGTCAACATGATCTCGGTGAAAGTATTTGGCGAGATGGAGTTTTGGGCCGCGCTGATCAAGGTCGTCGCGCTGGTGACTTTCCTTGTCGTTGGGATCATCTTCCTCGCAGGCCGATTCACCATCGAAGGACAGACCACCGGGGTTTCGGTCATCACCGACAACGGGGGCATCCTGCCGACCGGCGTGCTGCAGCTGGTGATCATCACCTCGGGCGTGATTTTTGCTTACGCCGCAGTGGAATTGGTGGGCACCGCAGCGGGTGAGACCGAGAATCCCGCGAAGGTGATGCCCAAGGCCATCAACTCGGTGGTGTTCCGCATCGCAGTGTTCTACGTCGGCTCGCTGATCCTATTGGCGCTGCTACTGCCGTACACCTCCTACAAACAGGGCACCAGCCCGTTCGTCACGTTCTTCTCATCCATCGGCGTCCCAGCCGCGGGCGACATCATGAACTTCGTGGTGCTGACCGCAGCCCTGTCGAGCCTCAACGCCGGCCTGTACTCCACCGGCCGCATCCTGCGCTCGATGGCGATGAACGGCAGCGCACCGCAATTCACCGCGCGGATGACCAAGCGCGGCGTGCCGTTCGCGGGTATCGCCCTGACGGCCTGCTTCACCGTCGTCGGGGTGTTTCTGAACATGGTGGTGCCGTCCGAGGCGTTCAACATCGCGCTTGACCTGTCGGCGCTGGGCATCATCGCGTCGTGGGGCACGATCGTCATCTGCCAGATCCAGCTGTACCGCTGGTCCAAACGCGGCATCCTGCAACGGCCGTCCTTCCAGCTGTTCGGTACCCCGTACACCAGCTACGCGACGCTGGTGTTCCTGCTCGCCGTCACCGCGCTGATGTGTTACGAGAACTACTGGAATCTGGTTGCGCTGGTGGTGATCGTCCCCGCGCTCGTCGGCGGCTGGTATGCCGTGCGCGGCCGGGTGCTGGAGATGGCCCGCGAGCGGGTCGGCTTCACCGGCAACTACCCCGTCATCGCCGAAACACCGCTGATGGACGAGTTCCTCGACAAGGACGCCAAGGAGTAAGCGCTAGCTA
>JAJKIB010000398.1 GCA_021154745.1 Mycobacterium sp. | reverse complement strand
GGCAGCTCGGTGCGGACCGGTCCCGGCGCCAGCACTGTGACATGCACGCCGGAGCTCTTCAGCTCGCCGCGAAGCGACTCGCTGAAGGTGTTGACGAACGCCTTGGTCGCGGCATAGGTGGCGTTGTTGGGGATAGGTGAATTTCCCGCTGCCGAACCGGAAATCAGGATTCCGCCGCCACTCCGCTCGACCATGCCGGGCAGCACGGCCAGCGCAAGATCATGTACGCCAAGGACATTCAGCTGCACCTGAGCCCTTTCATCGGCCGGGTCCAGCGAGGCGACCGGTCCGAACGTCGCGGTGCCCGCGTTGGCGCACAGAATCGAGATGTCGCGCGCGCCAAGCTCGTCGCACAGTTTGGTGCGCTCGGCCGGATCGGCGAGATCAACGGGACGCACCTCAACGGTCACCCCATACTGCTGAGTGAGCCGGTCCGCGAGCGCTCTCAGCACGTCGTCTCGGCGCGCGGTGATGATCAGATGGTGTCCGCGGGCGGCAAGCTCGGTGGCCAGCGCTTCGCCGATGTTCTGCGAAGCGCCGGTGACGACGGCACGCGCGTCCGCGCTGGGAGCGGGTACTGGCATGGGCCGGACTATATCGTGGGCGGACCATGAGCGACCCACCCGATTCAGGCCGGCCGTCCGCGCATGTCGCGGCGCGGTCGCGGGTACTGGCGTGGGCCCTGTGGGACTGCGGCTCGACCGGGATCGGCGCTGTCGTCGTTACCTTCGTGTTCTCCGTCTACCTGACCCGCTCCGTCGGTGATGACCTACCCGGTGACACGAGCCCGGCGAGCTGGCTCGGCTGGGCGCTGTTCTTCTCCGGCGTCACGGTGGCATTGCTGGCCCCCGTCACCGGAGTCTGGGTTGATGCGCCGCACCGACGCCGACAAACGCTGGGCGTGCTCACCGCAATGGTCGTGCTGCTGACATCGGCAATGAGCCTGATCCGCGACGACGCCGGCTACCTGTTGGCAGGCCTTCTTCTGCTTGGGTTTACCGCGGCGTGCAACGACCTGGCCAGCGTCCCGTACAACGCCATGCTGCGACAGCTCACCACACCCGAGACGTCTGGTCGCGTGTCCGGATTCGGTTGGGCCGCAGGCTATACCGGCAGCATGGCGCTGCTTCTCGTGGTCTATGCGGGATTCATCTCCGGCGACGGCCCAACGGTCGGGCTGCTGGGAATCTCCACCGCCGACGGGCAGAACGTTCGCGCGGCCATGCTCGTCACCGCCGCCTGGATGGCCGCGTTCGCGCTGCCGGTGCTCATCGCGCCACCGCCGCCCGCCGACCTCGAACCGCCGCCACGGTCGTCGACCGGTGTGCTCGGCGCCTACCGCAAGCTGTGGTCGGACCTCGTCGCAGAGTGGAGGCGAGACCGAAACGTCGTCTACTACCTGCTCGCCAGTGCGGTGTTCCGCGACGGATTGACCGGCGTATTCACCTTCGGAGCGGTATTGGGCGTCAACGTGTACGGCATCTCCGCGGCGAATGTGCTGTTGTTCGGTGTGGCGGCCAACGTGGTCGCCGCGGTGGGGGCGGTGCTGGGCGGGCTGTTCGACGACCGCGTCGGCTCGAAGACCGTCATCCTCAGCTCGCTGGCGGCCATGATCGCTGTGGGTTTGACCATGATGGCGTTGTCCGGTGCCGCCGCGTTCTGGGTGTGCGGGCTGCTGCTGTGTCTGTTCATCGGGCCGACGCAGGCGTCGGCGCGCACCCTGTTGCTGCGGATGACCGCGAGCGGCAAGGAGGGGGTGGCGTTCGGCCTCTACACCATGACCGGTCGGGCGGTGGCGCCCCTTGCCCCCTTCATGTTCTCCACGTTCGTCGCCGTCTTCGGGGCGGATCGCGCGGGTATCGGGGGTCTGCTGCTGGTGTTGGCCGCCGGTTTCATCGCGATGCTCGCGGTTCGCGCGCCGCGCTGGTCGGCGGCGGTCTAACCGGCCGCGGTGCAGATTGTCAGGCCGGCGCCGGTGCGCTGCTGCAGCTGCACACCGTTGACGGTGATCGAGCAGCTCACTTCGCGGCCGACATTGATGATGCTGACGCTGGCGGAGTCCTTAGCCGGCTTGGCCAGCTCGACCTCCTTGCTCCACGGCAGCATCACGTTGAACTCGGTCTGCAACACGCCACCGGTGTCGACGTAGGTGATGTTGATGGCCCGACCATCGCCGGAGACGTCGTACATCACGGTCTCGGTCGCACCCGGCCGCGAAGGCGTAGACGGGCCGGTGGTGGACGGTGTGCTCGGCAGAGTCGGCAACGGGAAGACCGGAACGGTCGGACGTGGCGTCGTCGTGGGAGTGGACCTGGGGGAGCTCGGCTCGGTCAGCGACGGCAGCGGCGCGACGACGGTGTCCTGCTTCGAGCTGTTCACGATCACCAGCGCAATGATCAGGCCGATGACGGTGAGCACCGCGATTGCCGCCACAATCCACAGCCAGCGCGGCGACTTGGGGCCTTCCGGAGGCGGCGGCTGCGGTGGCTCACCCGGCGGGTACTGGCCGGTCGCATACGGGTCGTAGCCGTACGGCGAGTAGGCGGGCATCCGCTCGGTGGGCGGCGGCGTAACCGGTGCCTGGTAGGTGGGGCCGTAGGGCGCTTGGCTCGCATACGCCGGATCGCTGTATCCGGGATAGCTGCTGCCGAAGGGTTCGGGCCCGTCGCGGCGTGGTGAATCGGTCATTCCCACCTCATGGCTGCAGGGTACCTGTGCAGCCGCTCAGGCGATCGGAGACGGGCCTCACCTCGGTCTACGTGGTGTGGTTCCATCGGCGGGGCCTCGACCATGCAGAATCGATACGGTGGGAGCGCAGGTCCGTCGGGTCTATGGCGCGTCGATGTCGCCGGACGCGACGGCGTTCGCCCACCTTGTCGACGACGGCGGCTTCCCGCGGGCCGTGCAGCGCTTTCTGCGCGGTTGGCGGGCCACTTCATCCCGCGATGTCGAACTGCCCGTCGAGGGCGCCGTCACCCGGGTCCTTCATTCCGCCGACGGCCACTGGCTGGCGTGTGAGGTCGCGCCCGACGGCGCCACCCGCAGCCAGATCTGGGTGGTGACAACCGATCCCGACGACCGCGACGCGCGTCGCATCGACCGTTGGCCCGCAGGCGTGCAGGAAGGCACTGCAGAACTGATCGCCTGGGACGGCACCCAGGTCGCCGCGATCCTCACCGGCGAGGACGGAATCGGCAGCTCATGCCTGATCGATCCGTCCGACGGCACCACGGTTGTGCTCGACCGGCGCTCGGGCGGCAGGCTGGTCGACGCATGGGCGGGGGCGTCGTTGGTTCGGGTCGGACCCCGCGGTTACCGCGATCTGATCATGCTGCGTGGTCTGACCGAAATCGCGCTGCTGCCATACGATCCTGGATCCACCACCGACGCGGGGTTCATTCTCGACGACCACAGCCCACGCCGCCTGCGCGCGGGGTTGGAGGGAGAGCTCGCCGAGCTGTACCAGCCGGCGAAGGTCTACGGGGTCAACAGCCCCGACGGCTATGTCCGAGCCCTCATCCGCAGCGAGAACGGCACCGACCACGCTCGGCTGTTGGAGGTCACCAGCACCCCCGATGGGGTGTCGTACCAGATCGTTGCCGAGCGGCCGGGCTACGAGCTCGACGAGTTCACCGTCAGCGACGACCTGTCGACCGTGGCGCTGTTGTGGAACATCAACGGCGCCAGCGAGTTACAGATCCTCGAATTCGCCGACTACACATTGCACGAGCCAATTCCGTTGCCCGGCATGGTTGCCAGCGAGTTGAGTATCAGCGCGGGCGGGTCAATGCTCGCCCTCACGGTGGAAGGCCCATCGATGCCGCCGACGGTCGAGCTGGTCGATCCCCGCACCAGGGAATGGGAGCCGATCGACAGGGAGCCCAGCAGCGGGCCCGTCGCCGCCGACCCCACGCTCGAGACGATCACCGCACGCGACGGAATGGAGTTCAGCGGCTGGTTGTTTCGCCCGCCGCCCGGCGTCGAACCGATGGGCGCGATGCTCTTTCTGCACGGTGGCCCGGAAGGGCAGGGCCGTCCAGGCTACAACGAGTTCTTCCCGCCCCTGCTGGAAGCGGGCATCACCGTGTTTCTTCCGAATGTGCGTGGTTCCGGGGGATTCGGCCGCACGTTCATGCATGCCGATGACAAGGAGCGGCGATTCGCGGCGATCGACGACGTCGCCGACGCGGTGCGTTATCTGGTCGAGTGCGGCCTTGCCCAACGGGATCGCATCGCATGCTGCGGTTGGTCGTACGGCGGGTACTTGACGCAGGCGGCGCTCACTTTTCATCCGCAACTATTCGCCGCAGGCATCAGCATCTGCGGGATGAGCGATTTGAACACGTGGTACCGCAACACCGAACCGTGGATCGCCGCGGCGGCACACCCCAAGTACGGCCATCCGGTGACCGACCGGGAACTGCTCGACCGGTTATCGCCGCTGCTGCGCGCGCACGCATTGACCGCGCCGCTGCTGTTGGTCCACGGCCTCAACGACACCAACGTGCCGCCCACCGAATCGCAGCAAATGTACGACGCATTGCGCGGGCTCGGCCACCGCGTCGAGCTGCTGCTCTTCGACGACGACGGACACGAGATTGACAAGCGGGAAAACCGTGCTGTGCTGGTCAGGGCCATGAGCGACTGGCTCACCACGGCGTTCGCTGCCGCGCCCATTTCGTGATCAATCCGTAGCTGCTCGCAGGTTTGGACAAATTATGCGCCGGGTAAACCGGAGCTGCGCGCCAGTTGCTGGCGCAGTACACGGATGGAGGCGCAGCATGCGAGGTGGCGGAATTCTCGGCGTCATTGTGCTCGTCTGGTTGCTGATCGGGGTGCTCGCCGCATACCAGCGCGATTACTTCAAAAACACCGAGAACAATTGTGCGACAGCGGGGTCCATCGCCCTCACGGTGGTCGTCGGTCCCTTGAACTACGCGGGGGTCAACCCGAAGGTGACCAACTGCAACTTGCCCGAGCCCAGCCAGTAATCAACTGGCAGTTAACAATTCGGAAGAAATGGAGTAGACATGATTGTCCTGGGAGCCATCCTGCTCATTCTTGGACTGATATTCGGCATCTCGATCCTGACCTACATTGGCGTGGTGTTGATCGTGGTTGGTGCCGTGTTCTGGATCCTCGGATCCACCGGACGGCCCGTCGGCGGCAGGAGAGTTTGGTACTAACGCCCGGCACGCCCGGCCGAGGTCAGCGCCGCGACCGTCATTGCCCGCAGGACGGCGCGCTGACTGGCCTCGGCCGTTTTCGCGGGACCGGGTTTCACGCTGTGTGGTGTCGAGTTCAACAACCCGAATGTCGCATGCGCCATGAGCCGTGCGTCGCCCTCGCTGAGGGTGCCATCCAACCGCCGCAGCACATCGACCCAGATCTCCACGTACTGCCGCTGCGCCTTTCGCACCTGCCGCTTGGCCGTCGGTGGGAGATGACCGAGGTCGCGATCCTGAATGCGGATCAGGTCTGATTCGCCGAGTGCGAAGTCCAAGTGAAAGTCGATGAGCCCGTCCAGCGCATCCGCGGGGTCGTCGGACCGTGCGACGACGTCGGTGGCGCCGGCCAGCAGCCGGGTACTGATTCCCACCAGCAGCTCGACCAGCAGCGCCTCCTTGTTGGGGAAGTGCCGGTAGATCGCGGGACCGCTGACACCCACGGCGGCGCCGATGTCCTCCAGTCGCACCGCGAGGTAACCGCGCTCGGCGACGAGGCGCTCCGCCGCGGCAATCAGCTGGGAGCGACGATCGGATTTCGCCCGGCTGCGCCGCGTGGTGGCAGGTGCCGATGTCACCATGGGCATCCCTCCGACCTGCTGGTGGACAATTCGGTTAATCGTGACTAACATACCATGAGTTAGTCGTCATTAACTCAAACGAACGGGTCTTGATGAGGGCATCGCCGGGATCCCACTGCGACGAGCACCTTGCGCTGGTCGAACAGCTGCGCGCGAAGCTTGCCACCGCGGCACTCGGTGGTCCCGAACGCGCCCGCGAGCGGCACGTCAGTCGCGGAAAGCTGCTGCCACGCGACCGCGTGGACGGTCTACTCGACCCCGGCAGCCCCTTCCTGGAACTCGCGCCGCTGGCCGCAGACGGCATGTATGACGACGAATGCCCAGGCGCAGGAATGATCGCAGGCATCGGCCGAGTCTCGGGACGCGAATGCATGATCGTGGCCAACGACGCGACGGTGAAGGGCGGCACGTACTACCCGATTACCGTAAAGAAACATCTGCGCGCACAGGAGATTGCGGGGCAGAACCGGCTGCCGTGCATATATCTGGTCGACTCCGGGGGAGCATTCCTGCCGCGCCAGGACGACGTTTTCCCCGATCGCGAGCACTTCGGTCGCATCTTCTTCAACCAGGCCAACATGTCTGCCGAAGGTATCCCGCGGATCGCCGCGGTGCTCGGGTCGTGCACCGCCGGCGGTGCATACGTGCCCGCGATGAGCGACGAGGCGGTGATCGTGCGCAACCAGGGGACCATCTTCCTCGGCGGCCCGCCGCTGGTGAAGGCGGCGACGGGTGAGGTCGTGACGGCCGAAGAGCTCGGCGGCGGTGACCTGCACTCCAAGACCTCCGGTGTCACAGACCATTTGGCGCACGACGACCGCGACGCGCTGCGGATCGTGCGCCGCATCGTCGCCACGCTGGGACCGCGGAGCGAGCTGCCGTGGGAAGTGGCGCCAACGGTCGACGCCATCGCCGCCCAGACCGAGTTGTATGACGTCGTCCCCGTCGACCCCCGGGTGCCCTATGACGTGCACGAGGTCATTACCCGGATGGTCGACGGCGGCGAGTTCGCGGAATTCAAGGCGGATTACGGCAGCACACTGGTCACCGGCTTCGCCCGCATCCACGGCCACCCCGTCGGCATCGTCGCCAACAACGGCGTGCTGTTCAGCGAATCCGCCCTGAAGGGCGCACATTTCATCGAGCTGTGCGACAAGCGCCAGACTCCTCTGCTTTTCCTCCAGAACATCTCGGGATTCATGGTGGGCCGCGACTACGAGGCTGGCGGCATCGCCAAGCACGGCGCCAAGATGGTGACCGCAGTCGCCTGCGCCAGGGTGCCGAAGCTGACCGTCGTCATCGGCGGCTCTTACGGCGCAGGCAACTATTCGATGTGTGGACGGGCGTATTCGCCACGGTTTCTGTGGATGTGGCCGAATGCGCGCATCTCGGTGATGGGCGGCGAGCAGGCCGCGTCGGTGCTGGCGACGGTGCGCGGCGAGTTGACCGCCGAGGAGGAAGAACAGTTCAAGGCGCCCATCCGTCAGCAGTACGAAGATCAGGGCAATCCCTACTACTCGACGGCGAGGTTGTGGGACGACGGGGTGATCGATCCAGCCGACACCAGAACCGTTCTGGGGCTGGCGCTTTCGATCGTCGGGCAGGCGCCGCTCGAGTCGGTTTCCTACGGCGTGTTCCGGATGTGATGTGATGATTTTCCACACTGTTCTGGTGGCCAACCGCGGAGAGATCGCGGTCAGGGTCATCCGCACGCTGCGGGCTATGGGGATCCGTTCAGTCGCGGTGTTCAGCGACGCCGACGCCGGCGCCCGCCACGTCGCTGAGGCGGACGTCGCGGTCGGCATCGGGCCGGCTCCCGCACGGCAGAGCTATCTCAACATTGACGCCGTCGTCGCGGCCGCGAGACGCACCGGTGCGCAGGCCGTCCATCCGGGCTACGGATTCCTCTCGGAGAACGCCCAATTCGCCGCCGCGCTGCAGGCCGCGGGCATCGTGTTCATCGGCCCTCCCGCCGCGGCGATCCAGACGATGGGCGACAAGATCGCCGCAAAGGCCGCGGTGTCCGAGTTCGGCGTGCCGGTGGTGCCGGGTGTGTCCCGCCCGGGTTTGACCGATGCCGACCTGATCGCCGGCGTCGACGAAGTTGGATATCCCGTGCTGGTCAAGCCGTCGGCGGGCGGTGGCGGGAAGGGCATGCGGGTGGTGCATCAGCCCGCAGAGCTACCGGTTGCTCTCGCCTCCGCGCGCCGCGAGGCGGCCTCGGCCTTCGGCAACGACACGCTGTTCATCGAGCGGTTCGTGTTGAACCCCAGGCACATCGAGGTGCAGGTGCTCGCCGACGGGTACGGCAACGTGATCCATCTTGGCGAGCGTGAGTGCAGCCTGCAGCGGCGTCACCAGAAGGTGATCGAGGAGGCGCCGTCACCGCTTCTCGATCCCGCGACTCGGGCGCGCATCGGCGCGGCCGCCTGTGACACCGCCCGCAGCGTGGAGTACACCGGCGCGGGAACCGTCGAATTCATCGTCTCGGCGGACCGTCCCGACGAGTTCTTCTTCATGGAGATGAACACGCGACTTCAGGTCGAGCACCCTGTGACCGAGATGGTCACAGGGATCGATCTTGTCGAACTGCAGGTGCGCATCGCGGCCGGCGAGAAGCTGCCGATCGCCCAAGACGACATCACCATGACCGGCCATGCGATCGAAGCCCGCATCTACGCCGAGGACCCCGGCAACGGCTTCTTGCCCACCGGTGGTCGCGTGCTCGACCTCGTCGAGCCGCAAGGGCCGGGAGTTCGTGTGGATTCGGGCTTGGCCCGCGACACCGTTGTCGGCAGTGACTACGACCCGATGCTCGCAAAGGTCATCGCCCACGCCGACGACCGCGCTGGCGCGCTGCGTGCGCTCGACCGCGCGCTGGCGGACACCGCGGTGCTAGGCGTCACCACCAACATCGAGTTCCTGCGCTTCCTGCTAGCCGATCCCGACGTCGTCGCGGGCCGCCTGGACACGGGGCTGCTGGATCGGCGTACACCCGCCTTCGTTCCGGAACGGCCCGGCGATGACGAGTTGATCGCGGCCGCGGCGTACAAGTGGCTGCGCAGCTGGCCTACCACGACCGCCAACCTCTGGGACGTGCCGTCGGGATGGCGCATGGGCAAGCGCGCACCGACGACGTTCCGGCTGCACGCCGGCGAACGCACCGACCACGTCTACCTGACAGGTACACCGACCGCCGCGGACGCCGTCGTCGAACACGGCGAATCACATTCGCTTGCAGCGTCTCTCGCCGGCGATCGGCTGGCGGTCTCCCTGGACGGCTTGCGCACTGAGTACCTGGTGGCCGCCGCCCCCGACCACCAAATCTGGCTGTCCGGCGGCGGGCGCACCGCCGTTATGGACACGGTGCGGGAAGCGCCGGTCCGCCCCGACGACGAGCACAGCGGCGACGCCGAGCTGAACAGCCCGATGCCCGGTTCCATTGTCGCCGTGGGTGTTCACGACGGCCAGCGCGTAGATGTAGGCACCGTCGTCGTCACTGTCGAAGCCATGAAGATGGAACACGCGCTGTCCGCACCGGTCGACGGCGTGGTCGAACTACTCGTCGCCGTCGGCGACCAGGTCAAGGTGGGCCAGCCGCTGGCCAGAATAACCGCAAGTACGAAGGAAGACGAATCATGAGCGATTTTCTGGCTACCGGAACGCTGCCCGATCACTACGAACAGCTCGCCAAGACGGTGCGTGACTTCGCCAAGAGCGTGGTCGCGCCCGTCGCGGCCAAGCACGACGAGGAGCACTCGTTCCCCTACGAGGTGGTCTCGGGGATGGCCGACATGGGGTTGTTCGGTCTGCCGTTCCCCGAGGAGTACGGCGGCATGGGCGGCGACTACTTCGCGTTGTGCCTGGCACTGGAGGAGCTCGGCAAGGTCGACCAGAGTGTGGCGATCACGCTGGAGGCGGGCGTATCGCTGGGCGCCATGCCGGTGTACCGGTTCGGCAACGACTCGCAGAAGCAGGAATGGTTGCCGCTCTTGGCAAGTGGCAAGGCGCTCGGCGCTTTCGGCCTTACGGAGGCGGGCGGCGGCACCGATGCGGGCGCGACCAAGACCACGGCCCGCCTCGACGACGGGCACTGGGTCATCAACGGCTCCAAGCAGTTCATCACCAACTCCGGCACGGACATCACCAAACTGGTGACTGTCACTGCTGTCACTGGAGATCTGGGCGGCCGCAAGGAGATCTCGTCGATCCTGGTGCCGGTGCCTACCGAGGGGTTCACCGCTGAGCCCGCGTACAGCAAGGTCGGCTGGAATGCCTCGGACACCCACCCGCTGTCGTTCGACGACGTCCGGGTACCCGCCGAAAATCTGCTCGGTGAGCGGGGTCGCGGGTACGCCAACTTCCTGCGCATCCTCGACGAGGGCCGGATCGCGATCGCCGCGCTATCGGTCGGCGCTGCCCAGGGCTGTGTCGACGAGTGCGTCAAGTACGCCAAGGAACGCGAGGCGTTCGGCGCCGCTATCGGCACCTATCAGGCCATCGCTTTCAAGATTGCACGCATGGAGGCCCGCGCGCATAGCGCCCGCACCGCCTATTACGACGCGGCCGCACTCATGTTGGCGGGCAAGCCGTTCAAGAAGGCGGCGGCCATTGC
>JAJKIB010000397.1 GCA_021154745.1 Mycobacterium sp. | reverse complement strand
GCTGGTCGCTTTCTGGATGAGGTCTGGGTGTCCGAACTTGTCGGCACCTCACGCACACCGGTTCGGGAAGCCTTCCACCGCCTGAACTCGGAGCGGTTCATCGACCTGTTGCCCAGACGGGGCGCCCAAGTGCGCGGGGTGACCGCGCGCGAACTGGAAGAGATGTACGCGTCGCGGCGCCTGATCGAAGGACACGCGGCCGGCGCGCTGTGCACGGCGAAGGCTGGCGCGCCAGCCAATCTCGAGGTGCTGGCCGAAGAGATGGAAGCGGCAGGGCGCGAACAGGATTGGTTCACCGTGGCTCGGCTCGATCGAAGGTTTCACCGCGCCATCGTCGATGCTCACGGTAACTCGATCCTCACCGAGCTGTACGACGCTCTACGGTCGCGCCAGCAGCGTGTCGCCGTTCGCGCGCTGCAGATCCGTCCACAGCGTGTGCCGGAAATCGACCGCCAACACCGCGCGATTATCGATGCTCTTGCCCACAATGACGTCGAGAAGGTTGGCGCCCTGCTCAATGAGCACCTGAAACCCATCCCGGAGATCACGGCCGCCCTGGGCTGAGAAATCTCCGCTACAGCACCAGCCGCACGAGCGCTGCCGTGCGGGCCAGGCCCGGGAACGCCGCCGCCGTCGACCGGGGATGCAGCGCGTGCACGGCGAGCCGGAACATCAACGCGCGCAACAACATCTGTGGCCATTCCGGCAATGGGCTCCACCGCTCGATGAGCCCGTCGTCGGCCTCGCCCCACGACAACGCATCCACGACCACCACGCCCGCCGCCCACGACGATGGCCGCCAGTACGGCGTGATGTCAGTGATGCCCGGCGCCGCGGTGCCTGCGAATAGCACTGTGCCGTAGAGATCGCCGTGCACCAGCTGGCTGGGACTCTTGGTCGGCCGGCGCAGCGAGGCCAGCTGGTTGATGAGTTCGACCGAGCGCTGCCCGTCCGCCGAGCCGGGCGATATCCGAGCGCCCGGCGGCAGGGAGTGCAACGGCCGCTCCTCCCACGCGGCACGGTCGGCGGCGATGAACACGTCGACGTCGGCCCACGGCGCGACCGGCGGCTGGGTCAGAAAGCGCGGCCGCTCCAGCTTGGCCGTGGCCTCGTGCAGCCGCACCGCCGCCGAGACGACTTCGTCATGGCGCGGTTCGGGTGTTCCTGCGACATACGTGTCGGCACGCCAGCCCGCAACCACATAACGGCCGTCGGTCGACCGCACCGGCCGGGCCAGCCGCACACCGTCGACGAACAACGTCTCGCGTACTTTGGCCGACCACGCCGCGCGGGCATGGTCGGCCACCATCGACAGCACGACCTCGCCGCAGCGCCAGCCGCCCTCCCAGCTCGAGCCGAGCGGAACGGGTCGCACACCGGTCAGTCCGAACGCCGCCAGCACATGATCAGGCGGCCGTTCGACAGTCACCACCTCAGCCTAAGGCGAGTTACGGCAAACCAGCTGTTAGTACATCACCATGTCGGGTTCGAGTTGCCTGCCCCACGCGACGATTCCACCCTGCACGTGCATCGCGTCGGAGAAGCCGGCCTTCTTCACGATGGCCAACACCTCGGCCGAGCGCACACCGGTCTTGCAGTAGAACACCGGGGTCCGGTCGACCTGCAATTTGGCCAAGGCTTCGCCCGATTCGAACGCACCTTTCGGGATCAGCTCGGCGCCCTCGATGTGGTTGATGTCCCACTCGACCGGTTCACGAACATCGATCAGCGCCAACGGCTTGCCGGAGTCCAGCAGCTCCTGCAGCTCCCGGGGAGTGATCGTCGAGTCGGCCGCGGCTTCGGCGGCGGCATCGGACACCACGCCGCAGAATTCCTCGTAGTCGATCAGCTCGGTGATCTTCGGCGTAGCCGGATCCTTGCGAATCTTGATGGTGCGGTACGTCATATCCAGCGCGTCGTACACCATCAGCCGGCCCAGCAGTGGCTCGCCGATGCCGGTGATCAGCTTGATGGCTTCGGTGCCCATCACCGAGGCGATCGACGCGCACAAGATGCCAAGCACGCCGCCCTCGGCGCACGACGGCACCATGCCGGGTGGCGGCGGCTCCGGGTACAGGTCGCGGTAGTTCAGACCGAGACCGTTGGGCGCGTCCTCCCAGAACACCGACACCTGGCCCTCGAAGCGGTAGATCGACCCCCACACGTACGGCTTGCCAGCCAGCACGGCGGCGTCGTTGACCAGATAGCGGGTCGCGAAGTTGTCGGTGCCGTCGAGAATAAGGTCGTACTGCTTGAACAGGTCGACGGCGTTGTCGGGCTCGAGCCGCAACTCGTGCAGCCGCACTTCGACAAGCGGGTTGATCTCGCGGATCGAGTCACGTGCGCTTTGCGCCTTGGACCGGCCGATGTCGGACTGGCCGTGGATGATCTGGCGCTGCAGATTGGACTCATCGACCACGTCGAACTCGACGATGCCGATGGTGCCCACCCCCGCCGCGGCCAAGTACAGCAGCGTAGGCGAGCCAAGCCCACCGGCGCCGATGACCAGCACCTTGGCGTTCTTGAGCCGCTTCTGTCCGCCCACCCCCAGGTCCGGGATGATGAGGTGACGGCTGTAGCGCGAAACCTCTTCACGCGTGAGTTCGGCCGCCGGTTCTACCAGCGGCGGCAACGGTGTCGACACCGAGAATCTCCTTGATTGACGTCTACTGACCATCACAGCAGTGTTCATAGGTCAGTGCAATCAACAGCAACGAGACCGCGCTGCTTCCCGGGCCTCTCGACGGGCGCGATCGGAACGGTGCTAGGCGATCGGGTACGGCCAGGGGTTGAACCGGCAGGTCTTGCCGTCGGGTTTGACCGACTCCGGGTCGAATCGCGCGGCGTCGTTGTCGTTGGTCGAGAATGTCTGCTGCATCATCACCGGCGCCAGCCCGCCGTCCTCGGTACATCCCTCATGACGCTGATAGCCCATGGCGTGGCCGACCTCGTGGTTGATCTGGTACTGCCGGTAGGAGCCGATATCGCCCTGGAACGGCACCGCGCCGCGCACCCAGCGGGCCTCGTTGAAGAACACCCGGGGCTGGCCGTCGGGTTCATAGGCCGGGTTGTAGCAGGATGTCTCGATCTGGATGTCATAGCCGCAGCCCTCCCGCACGGTCATCGGCGAGCTGAGCGATATCCGGAAATCCGGCTGGCCGCTGTCGATCCGGGTGAACGCGAACTGGGGGTTGTGGGTCCAGCTCTTCGGATTGGCCAGCGTTTCGCTGACCATCCGAGCGAAGCCCTCGTCACCGCCGAAGGAAGTGGTGTCGATTCCGTCCTCGACCTCGACGGTGTAGCGGAACACCTTGGTGGTGCCCTGACCCACTTGCGGTGCGGAGCCCGGCACGATGTGCCAGGTCTTGGCGCCTGCTTCGGTGAACGGTCCGCCGTCGGGCAGGATCCCGGTGGGCAGGTTCACATCGAACTGCGTGAGGCCCTTGGGCGGCGCACCGACGATCTGCGTACTGGCCACACCGATGGTCGGCGGCCCCTGCACCGGCCCCTCGACCTGCTGTGGTGCGGGCACGCTGGTTCCGGTAATGGTCTGGTACACCACGACACCCGTCAGCGCGATCAGCACCGGCAGCGCGTAGGCGCGCCAGCCGTAGGTGGAGATGAAGCGGCCCAGCCACGTCTGCTTGCGGGCCCGGCGATGCTCCTCGCGATTGGACCTGGCCCGGCCGGAGTCTCCCGCGAGCGGGTCGCGCTGCGCGCGCAGTGGCTCCCGCCACTCATCACGCAACACGGGAACGCGACCGCTCCCGCGACGCCCCGGGTCGTAGGTCACCGAAACAGGATGGCACAGTCTGCTGCGCTTGCACTTCCGGCACGCCACCACCAGGGCACGATGGCGTGCATCCGCGCTCGACGTGGCAACGGTAGTAATGTCGTTGCGAAACGATTCAGATGAAGGACGCAATGAGCGATCTCGCCAACACCGCCGCGCGGAGGGGCGCGCAACCCTCCAACGGTGGCGCGGGACGGCGCGGGACCAGACTGCCCCGCGACGAACGCCGCGGGCAATTACTCGCTGCTGCCAGCGAGGTTTTCGTCGACCGCGGCTACCACGCCGCTGGAATGGATGAGATCGCCGATCGCGCTGGTGTGAGCAAACCCGTTCTGTACCAACACTTTACGTCCAAGCTCGAGCTATACCTGGCTGTGCTGGCCCGCCACGTCGACAACCTCGTCTCCGGTGTGCGCCAGGCGTTGCGCACGACCACCGACAACCGCCAGCGGGTGCGGGCGGCGGTGCATGCGTTCTTCGACTTCATCGAGCACGACGGCCAGGGCTACCGGCTGATCTTCGAGAACGACTACGTGACCGAACCTCAGGTGTCCGCGCAGGTCAAGGTGGCCACGGAGGCGTGCACCGACGCCGTGTTCGACCTGATCAGCCACGACTCCGGGCTGGAACCGCATCGGGCCAGGATGATCGCGGTCGGGCTAGTCAGCATCAGCGTCGACTCGGCGCGGTACTGGCTGAACGCCGACCGGCCGATCACGAAGGACGATGCCGTAGAGGGCACGGTTCAGTTCATCTGGGGCGGCCTGTCGCACGTGCCGCTTACCCGGTCTTGACGGCCTCCGAGCCGACTGCGCCGACACCGAAGCCGACCCGACGCACGTCGGCGGCACCGATCTCGACGTAGGCGATTTTCGCCGACTGCACCAGGAAACGCCGGCCCTTCTCGTCGGTCAGGGTCACCACGCTCCCGTCCTTACCGAGCGCGTCGGTGATCAACTTCTCCACCTCACCGGGTGTCTGCGCGCTGTTGAAGACCAGCTCTCGCGGGCTGTCGGTGATACCGATCTTGACCTCCACGCTGGACCCTTTCCGTTCGTGTGTTCCTCGCCATGAAGGCTAGTGGACGCCCGCGGCCGGGTGCCGGGCCGGGCACTTCGCGGTCAGCGAACCGATGATCCGGTGCGAGTGGCGAACCGATGATCCGGTGCGAGTAGCGACCGAACCGAGTCCGGACCGTGATCAAAGGTCCAGCGCGTCAGCCTCATTCGTCACACCAGTCTCGATAGCATCGGGGCTGATACTCGACGAAACGACCGGGATAGCTGGATGAACAGGCCTTATACCGCAGATTCACCGTATTCTTTGAGCCCGACCGAACGGATCCCGAGCCACGGGGACGACGGTGGCGAAACCGTCGACCTCGACCGCGAGCGTTACGACGAATACCACGGCCTCGAGGACTACGAGGACTACGGCGATATCGAGGACTATTACGAGCCGATCGATCGCCGATGGATCTGGATCGCCGGTGTGGCCGGCGCGATTCTGCTCGTCGCGGTGATCTGCACGGTGGTCATCCTCGGTGGCGGCGACAGTGGCTCGGTGTCCACGACGGTCGTCCCGCCGACCACTTCACTACCGGCCGCCACCACGTCGGCACCACCGGCGGCCACCAGGCCCTCTGCGCCCTCGCCCGCGGCGACGTTGCCCCCGGAAACGGTCACTACCGTGACGCCGAGCGCAAGCGCACCTCCCAGCGACGCGCCGACCGGTGCGGCCACAGCACCTGCCCCGAACACGATCACTTACCGGGTGACCGGCAGCCGCAATCTCATCGACCTGGTGACGGTGATTTACACCGATGCCCAAGGGGCGCTGCAGACCGACGTGAACGTGGCGCTGCCGTGGGCGAAGACCGTGGTGCTCGATCCTGGCGTGACGCTCAGTTCGGTCACTGCGACGAGCGTGGCCGGTCAGCTCAACTGCAGTATCACCGACGCGTCGGGCGCTGCGATCGCCGTGCAGAACAACAACACGATGATCGCGAACTGCACGAAGTAGCT
>JAJKIB010000396.1 GCA_021154745.1 Mycobacterium sp. | reverse complement strand
TATTCCATCACGATGTAGCCGACCGGGTTGCCGTGCTTGTCCTCGTGCTCGACGAAGTTGTAGATCTTGACGATCCCGGGATGGGTTACCTCGGCGAGGAATTGGCGCTCGGCCATCGCGATGGTCTGGGCCTCGGCGTCGCCGGAATGAACCAGGCCCTTGAGCACGACGGGGCGATCGTTGACGTTCTTGTCGTAGGCGAGGTACACCCAGCCCAGTCCGCCGTGCGCGATGCAACCCTTGATCTCGTACTGCTCGGCGACGATGTCGCCCGGACTCAGTTGCGGCAGGAAGGAATACGCGCTGCCGCAATGCGGGCACCAGCCTTCGGAGAGCGCACGGCCGTCGGGCGACGAGCGGCCGACCGGACGACCGCAGTTCCAGCAGAACCGCTTCGACTCGGCGACGACCGGATTGGTCATCAGCGCCTCGAGCGGATCCTTTGCGGGCACCCGCGGGATCTCCACCAGGCCACCGCCGAGACGGCGGGTGGACGAGAACCCTCGTGTCACCGTGGTCGAGTGATCGTGCGGTTCGGTGTCTTCGGTGCCGACCGAAATGCTGTCGACGTCCTCATCGAAGTGCGGACGGAAGATCGCCTGAGTGGCCATCGGCCGCAAGGTGGATGCGGAGTCCATGCCGAGATCGTCGAAGGTGGCCGGCTCTGTCCCAACTGTCGGCTCCGCCGACGGTGTGCCAGTGCCCTCGTCGAAGTCTTTTGCCTCGGCCATCAGTCCGTATACCTCGCGACTGGGGGCGCCGGAGCCGGTCCGAGCACCGTTAACCACTTGCGGTACAAGGTGTTCCAGGTGCCGTCGCGCCGGACCCGCTCCAGCGTGCCGTTGACGAACCGCACCAGCCCGGTGTTCTGCAGGTTCACGCCGATCCCGTAGGGCTCCTCGTTGAGGCTGGGGCCGACGATGTGCAGATAGGGATCTTGGCTCACCAGGCCGGCCAGGATCGAGTCGTCGGTGCTGACCGCGTCCACCTGCCGCTGCTGCAGCGCCACCAGGCAGTCGGCCCAGGTCACCACACCGACGATGATCGGTGGCGGGCTGATCTGCTGAATCCGCTCGAGCGACGTCGTGCCCTTCGCGACGCACACCCGCCTGCCGGACAGGTCGGACGGCTGCGAGATCGTCGAATCCCGCGCGGCCAGGATCCGTTGGTTGGCGTTCAGGTACACCGTCGAGAAACCAACGAGCTTCTTGCGCTCACAGGTGATGGTCATGGTCTTGACGACGACGTCGACCTGATTGTTCTGCAGCGCCGCGACGCGGTCGGCCGACGACAGGATCCGGTACTCGACCTGTGACGGGCTGCCGAAGATGTCGCGCGCGATCTCGCCCGCGATGTCGACGTCGAAACCGGTGATCTCGCCGGTGATCGGGTCGCGGAAGGAGAACAGGTTGCTGCCGATGTCCAATCCGACGATCAGCCTGCCGCGATTGCGAATGGTGGCGACGGCGGCGTCGGCTTCGGCCTTGTTGTTGAACGGGCGAAGGCTCGCCGTGCGGTTGCAGTCTCCCTCGTCCGCAGGTGCCCGCGCAGGCTCCGGTGGTAGCTCGTCCATACCCGCTGGTGTCGGCGGCGCGAGCGTGACACCGGGTGTCGGCATCACCGCCGCCCCCTGCGCGCAGCCGCTCAGCACTGCCGCCGCGGTGAGCAGGATCCCGAGCTTGCGCATCATCGGCTGTCTGTTTTTCAGGAAAGCGCTCATCACCGGTACTCGCTAAGCCTTGGCCACAATCCCAGCGCCACGGCTACCGCCGCGGCGACACTGAGCACCGCGGCGCCGACCGTCGCACCCGACAACACCCGGCGGGCGTTGAGAATGTCGTTGCGCAACTGGTTGCGGCTCTCCTCGATGCCTTTGGTCAGCGCGGTATCCAGCTTGTCGAACGCGGGCGTCGAGTCGTCCTCGCCGGTGCCCAGCGCCACCTGAGTGGCGGCCTGGTAGTTGCCTACCGCGATGTAGGCGTTGATCCTGTCGTCGGCCGAGCGCCACCGCTTCAGCAGTTGTTCGGCGTCGGCCAGATCGCTCTTGTCGATCGCGTCGTCGCGGGACAGATAGTCGGACAGTTGCTGCTGCATCGAGTCGATGCGCTGGTAGTAGGACTGCTTGCGGACGTCCTCGTCACCGCGCCGGATCAACGACAGTGTCTCGTCGGCGCGCGCCTGTTGGGCGGTGATCGCGAGGTTGGTGACAGTCTTCAGCGACTCAGCCGCAGTGTCTTTCGCGCTGCGGCTGTCCGAGGTCGAGATGACGAGGGCGGTGCCCACCCATATCAACATAATCAGCACGGCAAGGCCGCCGGCGACAAAGCCGATATTCACCCGGCGCCGGGTCCGGCGCGCGAGCCAGCGGTTTGCGAACGCGCCGAACAACAGCGTCGCGAGCACCACGAGGATGACGGGCCCGGGAATCCTGGTGGACGCGGTCGTTTCGGCGTCCACTCGCGCCGACGTCTCCTCGTATAGCCGCTGCGCGTCGGGCAGCATCTGGGTCTGCATCAACGACGACGCCTCGGACAGATACGAGGAGCCGACCGGATTCCCGGCGCGGTTGTTGGTGCGGGCCGTCTCGACTAACCCGGTGTACACGGACAGTTGGGCATTGACCCGCCCGAGAAGTTGCACCATCGGCTCGTCGGTCAGCCCGCTGGACGCGCGCGTGACCGCCACCGACGCATCGGTGATGGCCTGCTCGTAGCGCTGCCGGACATCACGCGGTTCGGAGCCCGCGATGAACGCGGTTGCGGCCGCGGCGTCGGCCACCGACAGCGTGGTGTACAGCTGGCCTGCCGCGAACGACAGCGGCTCGGTGTGATTAAGGACGGTTGTGAGCGCCTGTTGGCGATCGTTAATAGTCGTCGACGTGGCAAACGCGCTGGCAATCACGAGCGCCGACAGGACGACCCCGATGGTCAGGATCCGGCCAGGAGTCGTCCAGAGGAACCACCAACGCGGGTGCGCTGGTGTTGTCGGCGACCGCGACGCCAACGGCTCAGTCGACGGGTGCGCCAACTCCACAGTCACGTGTGCGCGGACCTCATCTTTTCGCTGCTCTCCGGCTATCGTCCCCGACTACTGACCACACTATAAAAGAAGTCTAAGAGTTCCAGCGGGGACGTGCGGGGATTCGAGGGGCACGCGTTTAGTCCGTGTTCCATATCCTGAGGGCATGCGTGGCGACGGGGACGGCTGGGTGTTGTCGGACAGCGGCGCCGCCTATTGGGGCAAGCACGGCGCGGCCGGTCTGCTGCTACGGGCGCCCGGCCCCGACGGCTCAGCCGCAGTGCTGTTGCAACATCGGGCGCCGTGGAGCCATCAGGGCGGCACGTGGGGTCTGCCCGGCGGCGCCCGCGACAGCCACGAGACGCCCGAGCAGGCCGCCGTCCGCGAAGCCCACGAAGAAGCCGGGTTGGCGGCAGATCTGCTGACCGTGCGCACCACAGTCGTCACCGCCACCGCCACAGGCAGCCACTGGACGTACACCACGGTGATCGCCGACGCCGCCGAACTGCTCGACACGGTGCCCAACCGGGAGAGCGCCGAGCTGCGTTGGGTCGCCGAGGACCAGGTGGCCGATCTGCCGTTGCATCCCGGATTCGCCGCCAGCTGGGAGCGCCTGCGCGAGGTAGCGGCGACTATCCCGCTGTTGCAAGCCGAGCTTTGAGCCGTTGTGCCGCGGCCTTCGGGTCCTCGGAGCCGGTGATCGCGCGTACGACGACGATGCGGCTAGCGCCCGCCGCCAGCACCTCGGGCAGCCGCTGCTCGTCTATTCCGCCGATCGCGAACCACGGCTTGTCCGTTGCCAATTCGGCCGTGGCGCGGACCAGGTCCAGACCAGGCGAGGGGCGGCCCGGCTTGGTCGGGGTAGGCCAGCACGGGCCGACGCAGAAATAGTCGACGTCTTCGGTGACCGCGGCGTTGACCTGGCCGACGTCGTGGGTGGAGCGGCCGATCAGGGGACGCGGGCCGATGATGTCGCGCGCGATGGGCAGCGGCAGGTCGTCCTGGCCCAGGTGCAGCACGTCGGCACCCGCCGCGACCGCGATGTCGGCGCGGTCGTTGACCGCCAGCAGTGCGTCGTGGCGCCGGGCGGCGTCGGCGAGTAGCTCCAGCGCTTCCAGTTCCTGCTGCGCCTCGAGCGCCCCGAACTGCTGCTCGCCGGGTGAGCCCTTGTCCCGCAGCTGGATGATGTCGACCCCGCCGGCCAGCGCCGCGTCGGCGAATTCGGCGAGGTCGCCGCGCTCACGGCGGGCGTCGGTGCAGAGATACAGCGACGCGGTGGCCAGCCGCTCCAGAGGCGTGTGCACACGGCGACATTAGCCGCGGGGTTGGCCAGGGGGCCCCGCCACTGTGCCGTTTCATACGCGACTCGCCGCTGGCCGCGTATGAAACCGCACAGTCGACATAGATGCGCGGGGGGTCGGCCGCCGCCCGAGTAGTCTGGGAGGCCGACACGGGAGTCCGAGGACCGCGGGCTGAGAGTGGGTACGCCGCCCTTACCGTCACACCTGATCCGGGTCATGCCGGCGAAGGGAGGGACTTTGACCACCACAGGATCACTCGCCGTCATCGGCGGCGGTGTCATCGGGCTGTCCGTTGCGCGCCGCGCCGCGATGGACGGCTGGACCGTCCGCGTGCACCGCACCGACGAACGTGGCGCCTCCTGGGTCGCCGGTGGCATGCTCGCCCCGCACAGCGAGGGCTGGCCCGGCGAGGAGCGCCTTCTTCAGCTGGGGCTGGCGTCGCTGGCGCTCTGGCACGACGGGTTTCTGGACGGCTTGCCCGCCGACGTCGTCACCGCGCGCGAATCCTTGGTGGTCGCCGTCGACCGTGCCGACGCCGCCGACTTGAAGACAGTCGGGCAGTGGCTGGCCGCCCAGGGCCAGCCCGTCACGCTGACGTCGGTCGCCCGCGATATCGAACCGCTTCTGGCGCAAGGCATTCGGCACGGGTTCGTCGCCGAAACCGAGCTCGCCGTCGACAATCGGGCGGTGGTCGAGGCCCTTGCGGTGCAGTGCGAGCAACTCGGGGTGCAGTGGGCGCCGCCCGTCTTCGCGCTTTCTGCGGTGCAGTCCGACACCGTCGTCATCGCCAACGGCATCGACGCGCCTGCGTTGTGGCCCGGGCTGCCGATCCGGCCGGTGAAGGGCGAGGTGCTGCGACTGCGCTGGCGGCGGGGCTGTATGCCGGTGCCGCAGCGCGTGATTCGCGCGCGCGTGCACGGCCGCCAGGTGTATCTGGTGCCGCGCGCGGACGGGCTGGTCATCGGCGCAACGCAGTACGAACACGGCCGCGACACCGCGCCCGCCGTGACCGGGGTGCGTCAGCTGCTGGACGATGCGTGCGCGGTGATTCCCGCACTGGACGAATACGAATTGGCCGAATGCGCCGCCGGATTGCGTCCGATGACGCCCGACGGGCTGCCGATCGTCGAGCGGCTCGATGAGCGCACACTTGTCGCTGCCGGGCACGGGCGCAACGGATTCCTGCTCGCGCCGTGGACCGCCGAGCGGATCGCGGCCGAACTGAACGTCACGGTTGGAGCAAGCCGATGAAAGTGACAGTCAACGACGAGGCTGTCGTGGTCGACGACCAAACGACCGTCGCGGCACTGCTGGAAGGCCTCGGCTTTCCGGAGAAGGGCATCGCGGTCGCGGTCGACTGGTCGGTGGTACCGCGATCGGAATGGGAAACCGCGCTGACCGACGGCGCGCGGGTGGAAGTGGTGACGGCGGTGCAGGGTGGCTGATTCCAAACTAACGATTGCCGGCCGCGAGTTCGGCTCACGGCTGATCATGGGGACCGGCGGCGCCGCGAACCTGAGCGTGCTCGAGGAGGCGCTCATCGCGTCGGGCACCGAGCTGACCACCGTCGCGATGCGCCGCGTCGATGCCGACAGCGGCACCGGCGTGCTGGACCTGCTGAACCGGCTCGGCATCACCCCGCTGCCCAACACCGCGGGCTGCCGCGGCGCCGCCGACGCGGTGTTGACCGCGCGGCTGGCGCGTGAGGCGTTGGGCACCGATTGGGTCAAGCTCGAGGTCATCGCCGACGAACGCACGCTGCTCCCTGACGCTGTCGAATTAATCCGT
>JAJKIB010000395.1 GCA_021154745.1 Mycobacterium sp. | reverse complement strand
TAACAGGTTCACCATTGCGATCCACACCACGTCCTGGCCCACGACCAAGCCTTGGATACCGAAGAAGATGCTGATCACCGCGCCGATGCGGGTAGTGACTGTCAGTACCCTGAGGTGGCGGGCCACGGCCTCGGCTTGATGTCGCGTTCTGGCCGGGACTCGGCTTTCGAGCGCCACCTCTGGGACGCAGACGGGTCGGCCCTTGACCACCACGGATCAAGCCTAACGCCGCAGGATTTGCGACCTGGGGTTTTCGGCTCGTCCGCGGCGGTCGTCCATCTTGGCTTTGCTTTGGCCGGTTGGTCACCTCGGAAACGGCGGCGGCCTTGACCTCGCGCCCCGCGCCGCGGCGCCGGCGCGCAGTTTCAAACCCAGTTCGGGGGTCGCCGTCAGCTCCGCAACGGTCAGCATGGACAGTACGTCGAACACGGTGTGGCCGACGTCTACAACATGGTTGTATCCGCTGGACCGGATGTGGGAACCCTTCTCGGCATGACGTCTCAGCAGCCGATCGGACCACTCGATGCCACCCGCGTGCCGCGCTACGCGGGTCCGGCCACCTTCGCCCGCCTTCCCCGCACCGACGAGCTGACCCGCACCGACGTCGCGGTCGTTGGCGTCCCGTTCGACTCCGGCGTCTCCTACCGGCCCGGTGCGCGCTTTGGGCCGGCTCACATCCGCGCCGCATCCAAGCTGCTGCGGCCCTATCACCCGCCGCTGGACGTCGAGCCGTTTGCGGTCCAACAGGTGGCCGACGCCGGTGACATCGCGGTCAACCCCTTCGACATCAGTGAGGCGATCACCGTCATCGAGCGGGCGTCCGACGAGCTGCGCGACGGTGGAACGAAGCTCATCACACTCGGCGGCGACCACACCATCGCGCTGCCGCTGCTGCGGTCACTGCACCGCGACCATGGCCCAATTGCCGTGTTGCACTTCGACGCTCACCTCGACACCTGGGACACCTACTTCGGCGCGCCGTTCACCCACGGCACCCCCTTCCGGCGGGCCAGCGAGGAAGGGCTGCTACATCCCGAGCACTGCCTGCATGTCGGCATCCGCGGCCCGCTCTACGCGTCCACCGACCTGACCGACGACCGCGTGCTCGGCTTCCAGGTGATCGGCACCGATGACGTACAGCTCGACGGTCTGCCCGCGGTGATCGAGCGGATGCGGGCCCGCCTCGGCGACGCACCGGTCTACGTGTCGGTCGACATCGACGTGCTCGATCCGGCACATGCGCCCGGCACCGGCACTCCCGAAGCGGGCGGGATGACCAGCCGCGAACTGTTGCATTGCCTGCGAAACCTGGTCGGCGTCAACGTTATAGGCGCCGACATCGTGGAGGTCGCCCCTGCGTACGATCATGCCGAGATCACCGGCATCGCCGCCGCCCACATCGCTTACGAACTCGTGTCTGTGTTGGCGGCCAGACCGTGACGGCGCATCGCCAACATGGGCAACCGCAACACGGGCCTCGCCTACCGGGCATCCGCGCCGCCGGCATCGGCGACTAGTTCCACGCCAGGACGCCGGGGGCAGTCACCACGTAGTGCCCTCAGAGGGTGCCCTCGGTGGGATTCGAACCCACACTGTCTGGGTTTTGAGTCCAGTTCCTCTGCCAGTTGGGATACGAGGGCGTCTCGGTTCTCGCGGCTTCCAACCATAGAGGATGCCCCGCGGTCGCTGATCGGGCGTGCGACCGCCACAATGTGACCCATGACCGGGTCACCGACTGACGTCGACAAGCCGCGCCGCGTTCTCATAGCCGAGGACGAGGCGCTCATCCGGCTGGATTTGGCCGAGATGCTGCGCGAAGAAGGCTACGAGATCGTCGGCGAGGCCGGCGATGGGCAAGAGGCGGTCGACCTGGCCGAGAGCCTTAGGCCGGATCTGGTGATCATGGACGTCAAGATGCCCCGCCGCGACGGTATCGACGCCGCATCGGAGATCGCCAGCAAGCGCATCGCGCCGATCGTTATCCTCACCGCGTTCAGCCAGCGCGATCTGGTGGAGCGCGCTCGTGACGCGGGGGCCATGGCGTATCTCGTCAAGCCGTTCAACGCCACCGATCTCATCCCGGCAATCGAGGTCGCGGTGAGCCGGTTCAGCGAGATCAGCGTGCTGGAAAACGAGGTCGCGACACTGTCGGACCGGCTGGAGACCCGCAAGCTGGTCGAACGTGCCAAGGGTTTGCTGCAGACAAAGCAGGGGATGTCCGAACCCGAGGCCTTCAAGTGGATCCAGCGCGCTGCGATGGATCGCCGGACCACGATGAAACGTGTCGCCGAGGTGGTGCTGGAAACCCTCGATACGCCGGAGAAAGCGTAAATGCTGCGTTTCCGACCCGCCGTTGTACGCGATTTAGCAGCCGGTCGGCCGTGCGCGTTTTCCAACATCACGCAACACAGCCATGCGTTGGCTATGGTCGTCCCGAAGCATCGCCGCCCCGCCCGACCTGGGCTGGTGCGTCGACGCCGATGAAAACATTGACCCGGAGGTGAAGCGTGCGCGGTCGCGTGGCACGGAATGTATTTGCTCTCGGTAGTGCCGGTTTGGTTGTGCTCGGCATTGCGGGCTGCAACCAGTCCAAGCCGGAAGAGGAGTCGGCACAGACCCAGCTGAAGATCGTCGAGCAGGTGCAGATCGACGAGAACGGCGCGGAGGTCAAGGCCGGCGAGGGTGCTGCGCCAGCCGATCCGGCCGGCGATGGCAAGGCCACCTGCCCGCCGGTGTCGATCGCGATGGCGGGCGCGCTCAACGGGCCGGACGCCGCGCTGGGCATCAACATCAAGAACGGCGTGCAACTCGCCATCGACAAGCACAACGCCGCCAACCCCGGCTGCCAGGTGCAGCTCAAGCCGTTCGACACCGAGGGGGACCCGCAGAAGGCCACCGCGATCGCCCCGCAGATCGTCGACGATCAGTACACGATCGGCCTCGTCGGACCGGCGTTCTCCGGCGAAACCAAGGCCACCGGCACCGTGTTCGATCAGGCCGGCCTGGTCGCGACCACGGCATCGGCGACGAATCCGACGCTCAGCGAGAACGGCTGGAAGACCTTCTTCCGCGGGCTGGCCAACGATGCCGTGCAGGGCCCGTCGGTCGCCAACTACATGAAGAACTCGCTGGGCTACAAGAAGATCTGCGTGATCGACGACAGCACCGACTACGGCCTCGGCCTGGCGTCGGCAGTGCGCACGACGCTGGGTCCGGTCGCCGATTCGGCGTGCAACATCTCGGTGAAGAAGGGTGACAAGGACTTCTCGGCCGCGGTGACCCAGGTCAAGGGTCAAAGCCCGGACGCCGTGTTCTACGGCGGCTACTACTCGGAGGCGGCACCGTTGGTCCAGCAGCTCAAGGACGGCGGCGTGACGGCGACGTTCGTGTCCGCCGACGGCACCAAGGACCCGCAGTTCGTCAGCCAGGCCGGTGAAGCGTCCAAGGACGCGATCCTGTCGTGCCCGTGCGGCCCGGCCACCGGGACGTTCGCCGATGAATACAAGAAGAAGTTCAACACCGATGCGGGCACCTACAGCGCCGAGGGCTATGACCTCGGCACCATCCTGGTGAAGGGCATCGACTCGGGCGCTATCACCCGGCCCGCGCTGCTGGACTTCGTCCGCAATTACAACGGTCAGGGTATAGCCTGCAAATACCAATGGAGCCCCACCGGTGAGATCACCACCAACCTAATCTGGAACTTGAAGGTTCAGTAGCGGCTGAAGCGAAGCGCGTCCGAGACCGAAAGGCTCGGACGCGTTTTCGCTAGAGACGCGGTTGTTGCTAAGGACACTTTCGCGAGGAGAGCCGCCACAGGATGATTCACGAGTGCCTAGATCACGGGGCCCAGTACGCCTGCCTGGCCGCCAACATCAACTTCAACCTGGAAGGGCTGCGAAACGGCTTCTGGCAGTTGACGATCGACGGGCTGTCGTGGGGGGCCATCTATGCGTTGGTCGCAGTCGGTTACACGTTGGTGTTCGGTGTGCTGCGGTTGATCAACTTCGCGCACTCCGAGATCTTCATGCTCGGCATGTTCGGGGCCTACTTCGCGCTCGACGTCATCATGGGCTTCACGCCCAGTGGCAACGCCTACAACAAGGGCATCGCGCTGACGGTGCTGTATCTGGCGATCGCGATGTTGTTCGCGATGCTGGTGTCCGGCTCGGCGGCGGTCGGGCTGGAGTTCATCGCGTATCGGCCGCTGCGAAGACGCAATGCCCGCTCACTGACCTTCCTGATCACCGCGATCGGCGCGTCGTTCGTGATGCAGGAGTTCGTGCACTTCATCCTGCCGCAGCTGCTCAAGGGATATGGCGGCAGCAACGCACAACAACCGATCATCCTGGTGCAGCCCAAGACTCAGTTCACCGTCTTTGGTGCGACGGTGTCCAACATCACCATCGTGATCCTCGTGGCGGCGTTGGTATTCGCGGTCCTCACCGATTTCGCGATCAACCGCACCAAATTCGGCCGCGGAATCCGCGCCGTCGCGCAGGATCCGACGACCGCGACGCTGATGGGTGTATCGCGGGAACGAATTATCATGACGACGTTTCTGATCGGCGGGCTGCTCGCCGGCGCCGCGGCGCTGCTCTACACCCTCAAGGTCCCGCAGGGCATCATCTACTCGGGCGGATTCCTGTTGGGCATCAAGGCATTCTCGGCGGCGGTGCTCGGCGGCATCGGGAACCTCCGCGGCGCGCTACTCGGCGGTCTGCTGCTGGGCATCATGGAGAACTATGGGCAGGCCGTCTTCGGTACCCAGTGGCGCGACGTGGTGGCGTTCGTCCTGCTTGTTCTCGTCCTGCTGTTCCGGCCGACCGGGATACTCGGTGAAAGCCTCGGGAAGGCGCGGGCATGAAACTCACCGATAGTTTGATCGCGCCTGGCGACAGGCTGCGGGAGTGGTGGGCCGGCCGGTCGCGGGTGCAGAAGTGGGCCTTCGGCATCCTGCTGTTCGGGTTGCTCGCGCTGCTGCCGCTGTACACGCCGCCGTTCCTGAACACCCCGGGAATCAGCTTCGGCGGCACCATGGCCCAGTTCGCGATGGTCGCGATCATTGCGATCGGGCTGAACGTGGTCGTCGGCCAGGCCGGCCTGCTCGACCTCGGCTACGTCGGCTTCTATGCCGTTGGTGCCTACACCGTCGCGCTGATCACCAGCCCGGACAGCCCCTGGAATAGGCTCGAACCGACTGGGTTCTTCAGCGCCCCGTGGGCGTGGTTGTCGTGTGTGCCGCTGGCGATGGCCATTACCGCACTGGCGGGCCTGATCCTCGGCACGCCGACGCTGCGGCTGCGCGGTGATTATCTGGCGATCGTCACGCTGGGATTCGGCGAGATCATCCGCCTGATGGCCGACAACCTCTCCGACATCACCAACGGTCCGCGCGGCCTCAACGAGGTCGCGTATCCGAGGTTGGGGGAGAGCGACAGGCTTCCCGAGGGTGTCTTTTCCAACGGCAACTCGGCGGGTCACGCCAATTACGGCACGTGGTGGTTCTGGCTGGGTTTGGTGCTCATCATCGGCATCCTGCTGCTGGTCGGCAATCTGGAACGCAGCCGGGTCGGTCGCGCCTGGGTCGCCATCCGCGACGACGAGGACGCCGCGGAAGTGATGGGCGTCAACACGTTCCGGTTCAAGCTGTGGGCGTTTGTGATCGGCGCGGCCATTGGCGGGCTGTCCGGCGCGCTGTATGCCGGCCAGGTGCAGTACGTCGCACCGCCGAGCTTCAACATCATCAACTCGATGCTGTTCCTGTGCGCGGTGGTCCTCGGCGGGCAGGGCAACAAGTTGGGCGTGATCTTCGGCGCGTTCGTCATCGTGTACCTGCCGAACCGACTGCTCGGCGTGCACTTCCTCGGCATCAACATGGGCGACCTGAAATACCTGTTCTTCGGTCTGGCGTTGGTCGTCATGATGATCTTCCGGCCCGAGGGTCTGTTCCCGGCCCGCCAGCAGTTGCTGGCCTACGGCAGAGCCGCACGGGATCTGCTGGCCAAACCCGGCCCCCTCGGGAAGGAGCCGGCGAAATGACGATCGAGGAACTGGCAGGCGTCCACCGGGAGATCCACGCCGCCGAAGGCGAAGTCCTTTTGGAGACAAAGGATTTGACCGTGAAGTTCGGCGGCCTGGTGGCGCTGGATTCGGTGACGTTCAGCATCCGCCGCGGTGAGATCCTCGGCCTGATCGGACCCAACGGCGCGGGCAAGACCACCTGCTTCAACGCGATCACCGGCGTGTACCGGCCCAGCTCGGGGTCGGTGCTGTTCGACGGTAAGCCGCTCGGCCGGATCAAACGCCACCAGATAACCCGCAAGGGCATCGCCCGCACGTTCCAGAACATTCGGCTGTTCGGCGAGATGACCGCGATGGAGAACGTCATGGTCGGCACCGACGCGCGGCATAAGACGTCGGTACCCGGCGCACTGGTCCGCACGCCGCGACACCGCCGCGAGGAACTGTCCGCGATCGAACGGTCCGCGGCCCTGCTCGCCTTTGTCGGCATCGCGCACCGCGGGGAGGAGAAGGCCAAGAATCTGCCGTACGGCGATCAGCG
>JAJKIB010000394.1 GCA_021154745.1 Mycobacterium sp. | reverse complement strand
TCTTTGAACCGCATGTAGGCCGACAGCGTCGTGAACACGAACGCAACGATGAGCCCGTACAGCATCAGATCCGTACCGCGAGCCACGCCAAGCCAATTCGCGACGACGGTGGTGTCGTCTGGCCGGAGGATCGCATAGATACCCGCGATCACGAACAGCACGTAGCCGACCTTCACCCACGCCTTGGACCGCGCGCTGCGGCGTGAGCGCAGCAGGTAGACCAGCAGCGTCAACACCGACACGATCAGCAGCACCTGGATCCAGTTCATCGCGACATCCTCCTGCGCAACCAACCGTCGAAGATGATGTTGACGCCGTTAAGCAGCGGCTGCCCCTTCGACATCGAGTATTCGGTGTAGAGAATCTCGACCGGCTCTTCTGCTACCCGCCAATGGTTTTCATAGGCAAGCGCGATGAACTCGTCGGCGTGGCTCATGCCGCTCATTGCGAGGTTCAGCCCGTCGGCCACCTTCTTGTTGAACACCCGCAGGCCGTTGTGCGCGTCGGTCAGGCCGAGCTTCCGGCTGCGCCGACTCAACGCGGCCGCCGACCGCAACACCAATCGCTTCAGCAGCGGTGTGTGGCTGACCACGCCGGGGTCGGCGAACCGGGTTCCGATGACAAGGTCGACGTCCTCGGCGGACAGCCGGTCGATCATCCGGATGACGTCCTTGACGCGATGCTGGCCGTCGGCATCGAACGTCGCGAACACCGCCGCACCCGGCTGCTGGCGGGCGTACTCGATGCCGGTCTGGATGGCCGCGCCCTGGCCGAGGTTGACCGGATGACGCACCGCGTGCGCCCCTGCGCGCCACGCCACGTCGCCGGTGTCGTCTCGGCTGCCGTCGTCCACACACACCACGTGGTCGAAAACGGAGCGAACGTCAGCGATGACGTCGCCGATGACGCTCGCCTCGTTGAAGGCGGGGATGACGATCCAAACGTCGTGGTAGCGCGTGTCGATGCACCCAAAATACAGGGTCACCCATGGGACATCCGCGCAAGCGCGCCCAGGTGCACCGCGATTCCGACCAGTGGCCCGCACAGCAACGCGATCACCGTGCGCATCTCCAGCCCCAGAGGCAGCAGCAGTAAGAGCGCCGACGCCACTGTCGCGGACACCCAACCGACCGAATACGCGCGATGCAGGGCGGCCGCGACCGCCGCGGCGCCCGTCAATGTCAACAACGCGATCGCGACCGCCGCAGCGGTCAGCCAGGCCAGCAGCCCGCCGTCGGCCCGATACTGTGCCCCGAACGCCTCCCTAAGCAGCCACGGCCCGAACACACCCGCCAGCAGCACGCCGAGGAGGCCGAGACCCGTCGCCACGACCGCAGGCGCCACCAGCGCCCGCAGCCGCTCTGTGCGCTGGTCCACGAAATGCGCGATCAAATTGCCCTGCATCGCGGTGAGCGGCACCAGCAGCGGCGCCCGGGTCAACGTGACCGCCAGAATCACCACGCCCCCGGCGGCGCCCAGATCACCCGAGGTGGCCTTGAGTAGCACCGGAAAGCCCATCACCAGGATCGCGCTGGCCCCCGCGGCTGCGATCGAATGCGACGCCCCGCGCAGGAAGGTCATCGTGCCACCCGGTGTCAGCATCCGGGCAGCGGCGCGCGTGGCCGGGGACGCGACGAGCAAGATCAGCCACGCGACCGAACCGGCGACGGTGGCCCACAGGTATCCGACCAGTCCCCAGCTGACCACGAACGTCGCCGCCGCCACGACGACCCGGAGCACGGCGTCGGTCACCATCAGCGAGCCGTACTCGGTCCACCGGTTCACCCCGGCCAGCATGCCCAGCAGCGTGGCGTGCAGGCAGAAACCGGCCAGTCCGACGCTCAGCAACGCCACACTCAACCACTGCGACTCCACAAACACATGCGCCGACCACAGCGGCGAACTCGCGGCGATCGCCGCGGCAGCCACCACGCCGACCATCGCCGCAACCCGCAGCGGATGCGTTCGCGGCCCGGCGACGATCTCGGTGTACCGCGCCGAGCGGACTTCGCGGGTGGCCTCCTGTAGCAGTCCGAACGCTGCGCCGCTGACCAACCCGAACGCGCCCCAGAACACGCCGAACACCGAGAAGCCCGCCGGCTCGAGATCGCGTGCGGCCAGATACAGCACCGTGTACCCGCACAGCGCGGACACCACGGTTGCCGTGCCGACACGGGTCACGCTGGCGCGCGTGATCGGACCCGTCGGCGTCGGCGCCTCGGTCACGACGGGCCTTCGAGGACGGGCACAGGGGTCGAATACAGCCACGCATCCCACAGCGGTCGCAGCGACTCGTGTGCGTAATTGGCCGCCAACCCGGTGAAGTCGTCGGTGACCACGGTGCCGTGCCGGTAGCGCGTTGTCCAATCCCGCAGCAGCGCAAAGAAACTCGCGTCGCCGGTGCGCCACCGAAGCATGTGCAACGTCAGCGCGCCGCGCTTGTACACGCGATCGTCGAACATGTCGCGCGGTCCCGGGTCGGCCAGCAGCAGATCCTGTGGTGAATCGGCCAGCCGCTGGTGGTAGTGGCGTGCCCATTCATCTGCGCTACGCCCGCCGGAGTGCTCGGACCACAGCCATTCGGCGTAGCAGGCGAAGCCCTCGTGCAGCCAGATATGCCGCCATCGTTTGGCGGTGACCGAATTGCCGAACCACTGATGGGCCAGCTCGTGAGCGATCAGCCGTTCGGAGCTACCCTGACCATCGCAATGGTTGGCTCCGAATATCGAAATACCTTGTGCCTCAAGGGGTATCTCAAGATCGTCGTCAGTAACCACGACGGTGTAGCCGCCTGCCAGCGGGTAAGGCCCGAACAGCTTGACGAACAACTTCATCATCTGCGGCTGGTCGGCGAAGTCCTGGTCGAAGTTGCGGCGCAACCGGTCCGGTAACACGGCGTGCATCTGGACGCCGTTCTTTGCCATCCGCTGCCGGTCATACATTCCGATCTGCAGCGTGACCAGATACGTCGACGTCGGCTCCGCCTGCTCGTACGTCCAGGTCGTCACGCCCGCCCGCGCGCGCCGCGACAGCAGCTCGCCGTTGGCCAATGCGTAATACGCGCTCTCAGTGCTGATTTGGATGCGAAAGCTGGCCTTGGCGCTGGGATGATCGTCGCAGGGAAACCACGACGCGGCGCCGTTGGGTTGCCCCGCAACGAGGACGCCGTCCGTCAGCTCCTCGAAACCGACTTCGCCCCAATAAGAGTGGATCGGTCGGGGCGTGCCGCCATACCGGACGACTATCGTCATCGCCGCCCCCGCGGGCAGCGCCTCCCGCAGCGCGATGTGCAGCTTGCCGCGCATCGAACGGAACTGGGCCGGGCGACCGCCGTTCACCGACACCTTCATCACCGACAGGGCATCCGACAGGTCCATGGTGAAGGAGTGCAAAGCCGCCAGCGTGACAGCTGTGATGGTGGCGGATCCGGACAGCCGGTTGATCGTCACCTTGTATTCGAGGTCCAGATCGTAGCGTGACACCCGATACCCGAAGTTTCCGTTCGCCGGCAGGTAGGGGTCGATGACGGGAGGGGCCGCTTTCTTCGCCGCTTTCTTGCTCCTCGTCACGCGACGCTTGCTTTGTTCTTGGGGGACTTTGCTGCATCGCCGCGCTTCCTACGGAACACGTTCCACGGTGCGATCGGGTTTCCCTGCCAGCGCGTGGACTGCGGTACCTCGTCACCGCGCATGACCAGCGAAGCCGGGCCCACGGTGGCGCCCGCGCCGATTCGTGCGGCGGGCAGCGCGACGCAGTGCGTTCCCAGCGTCGAACCCTCCTCCAGCACAACGGTGTCCATCCGCATGATCCGGTCGTGGAACAAGTGGGTCTGCACTACACAGCCGCGGTTGACCGTCGCACCCTTCTCGAGGGTGACGAGGTCGGCCTCGGGCAGCCAATACGTCTCACACCAGACGCCACGGCCGATCTTGGCGCCCAGCGCGCGCAGCCATAGGTTCATCACCGGAGTTCCAGTGCTGGCACGGGCGAACCACGGCGCCGCGACGGTTTCGACGAAGGTGTCCGATACCTCGTTTCGCCACACGAACGATGACCACAGCGGGTGCTCTATCGCCCGGATACGCCCGACCAGAACCCATTTCGCAAGCACGGCGATCGCGCCGGCGAATGCACCCGCGGCCAGCAGCACCACGCCGCTGGCCGAGGCGGCCCACGCCCAACCGACTTCGACCGCCAGCCATTGCAACGCGAACAGCACAGCAACACCGATCGCGAACGTCACCGTCATCGGGATCAGCCGACACGTTTCCACCAATGCGCGCAGGATCTTCAGCCGCGGGGACGGGTGGAAGGTTCGCAGTACATCGGCCGCGGTGGGCTTGCGGCGCAACCGAACCGGGGGGCTGCCCAACCATGACGAGCCCGCCTTGGCCTTGTGCGGCGTTGCGGACAGCACTGCGACCAGTCCGTCGTCGGGGACTCGCCGTCCGGGTTGGGTGATGCCCGAGTTGCCGAGGAATGCCCGCTTGCCGATCGTCGCCTTCGCGACGTGGATCCAGCCGCCGCCCAATTCGTAGGACGCGACCATGGTGTCGTCGGCCAGGAACGCGCCGTCTTCAACGATGGTGAACTTCGGGGTCAGCAGCGCCGTCGAAATCTCGGTTCCCCGGCCGACTTTCGCTCCCAGCACGCGCAGCCACCAGGGCGTGAGCAGGCTGGCGTAGATTGGAAACAGGTAGTTGCGGGCGGCGTCCATCAACCGCTCCGTCGCCCACAGCTGCCACCCGACGCGGCTGCGCACCGGGTGGTAGCCCTCCGGCATCCACAGCGACAGCACTCGCACCCCGATCACCGTCAACGCGGCATACGTCAGTACCGCGGCCAGTGTGGCCGCGGGCGTCCACAGCGCGGCGGGTCCGATCGCCTCGGTGAGCGAACCGGCATCCCGGACGGCCCACCCGATCACAGCAAGACCCGCGGCCAGCGCCACCAGGGCAACCCCGCCCAGCAGAATCGACGTCACGCCGTACATCGCCACCCACAATGGCGCCCGCCGCGGACGGTGATCCGGCCACGGGTGCCTGGCCTTGCCGGATTTCACCGCCGGCGAACCCTTCCAGTACTGCCCGTTCTTGACCTTGCTGACCACGCCGGAGCCGGGCGCGACATCGGCGTTCTTGCCCACGACGGCGCCGGGCAACAGCGTGGTGCGGGCCCCGATGGTGGCGTCGTTACCGACAGAGATCGGGCCGACGTGGAAATGGTCGCCATCGATCCAATGCCCCGACAGGTCCACCTCTGGTTCGATGGAGCAGCGATGCCCCAGCCTCATCATTCCGGTCACCGGCGGGGCGGAGTGCAGGTCGACGCCCTTGCCGACCTTGTTGCCCAGCATGCGGGCGTAGTACACCAGCCACGGCGCGCCTGCCTGGTTTTCCGCGCCGCTGGCCTCCGCGAGCCGCTCGGCCAGCCACACCCGCAGGTGCACCTGGCCGCCGCGGCGATACGTTCCGGGTTCAAGGCCGCCCAGCAGGATCCGCGCGCCCACCGCTGCGATGGTCATCCGGCCCACAGGGGTGATGAACAACACGAAGCCGACGGCGAGCCACCACCAGTTGACCGGCGCCAGCCACGACAGCGGATGTAATTGGGCGATACCGCTTTCGACAACGTTGTTGAGCAGAGCGAGCCACACCACCCACTGCAGCCCGGTCAGCGTGGCGAGCGGGAGCGACAGCGCCACCTGCGCGGCCTGTGTCCAGCGGGAAGTGGGCCTCACGACGCGGGTTTCGACCTGCGGCGGCGGGTCGAGCTCGTCGAGGTAGCCCGCAAGCGATCCGAGCCGGGGATGGTCGTAGAGATCGGCGACGGTCACCTGCGGATAGCGTTGACGCATCGCCGCCACCAACTGCGCCGCGGACAGCGACCCGCCGCCAAGCGCATGGAAGTCGGCCTCGGGCCCGTCGATCGGCGCGGCGAGAACATCGCGCCACAGCCCGGCAAGCCAGCCCATGGTGCCACCGAGATCGGGCTCCTCCCCGGCACTTTCCGCGATCGGCCACGGCAGCGCGTCGCGGTCGACCTTGCCCGATGTGCGGGTGGGCAGCTCGTCGACGAGCACGAGCCTCGGCACCAGCGCGGCCGGCAGCGTCTCGGCCAGCATGGAGCGGGCCTTGGCGATGTCGAACGTCGGGTCGGCGCTCGCGACGTAGCCGACCAACAGAGGGGTGCCACTGGCGGTCCGCCGCACCGCGGCCGCGCCGCCGCTGACCCCCGACAAGTTCACCAACGCCGCGTCGACCTCGCCCAGCTCGATGCGACGGCCGCCGACCTTGACCTGGTCGTCGGCCCGGCCGACGAAGTACAAGCCATCGGATTCCAACCGCACCAGATCGCCGCTGCGGTAGGCGCGTGACCATCCGAGCGTCGGCATCCCCGCATACTTTTCGGCATCCTTGGCCGGATCCAGGTAGCGGGCCAGACCCACCCCGCCGATGACGAGTTCGCCGACTTCGCCGGTGCTGACCGGGACACCTTCCTTGTCCACCACCGCCAGATCCCAACCCGGCAGCGGTAATCCGATGCTCACCCTGGCCGTGCCCTCCAGCCGGGCGGCGCAAGCGACCACCGTCGCCTCGGTCGGACCATAGGTGTTCCACACCTCGCGGCCTTCGACGGCCAACCGCTCGGCCAACTCCGGCGGACACGCCTCGCCGCCGAATATCAGCAGCCGCACCGCCTCGAGCGCCTCGGCGGGCCACAGCGCCGCCAGCGTCGGCACGGTCGATACCACGGTGATGTCGCGGGACACCAGCCATGGGCCGAGGTCCATGCCGCTGCGGACCAGCGAGCGTGGCGCGGGCACCAGACAGCCCCCGTGCCGCCAGGCCAGCCACATCTCCTCGCACGAGGCGTCGAATGCGACCGACAATCCGGCCAGCACCCGGTCTCCCGGCCCAATGGGGTTGGCCTGCAAGAACATTTGCGCTTCCGCGTCGACGAACGCGGCGGCGCTGCGATGCGTGACCGCGACACCCTTCGGGGTGCCGGTGGATCCGGACGT
>JAJKIB010000393.1 GCA_021154745.1 Mycobacterium sp. | reverse complement strand
GACGCACGCGTTGTCGCGAGAGCCCCGGTCGTGGAGTACATCAACCAGGCGGCGGAGACCGAAGCGCAGCAGTGGGCCGCAATGTTCGGCGAACGGGTGGCCAAGCCGGCCGCCGTTCCCGAGACCCTCGACGGTTTGATGATCGAGCTCGAAGGACACGAACTGCGTATCGTCGAAGTCGGCCAGGGCGACATCAAGCCCAGCACGGTCCTCTATATTTCCGATCTCGAGGCAGTCGTCGCCGGTGATGTGGTCTACAACCAGATCCACGCAATGCTCGGATTGAGTGGTCCCAATGGTTGGCAGCGTTGGCTCAAAAGCCTGGACGCTGTGGAGAAACTCTCCGCGAAGATGGTCGTCGCCGGCCACCGCAAACCCGAGTCCTCCGACTACGAGGTGAGTCGCATGCTCGATGAAACACGTTCGTATATCAGTGATTTTGCCGAAGGAGCCCAGCGGCTCGACAGTGCCGATGAGCTGGTTCAGTTGATGAAGTCGAAATATCCCGACTTCGGCAACCGCTGGACACTGCACTTTTCGGCAAAGTCATGGTTCTCAAGAAAGCGGGCATGAGATGCGGCGCGCGAAAATTCAGACCGAAGATGGCACGATCCTGCGGGCATACCTGCACTCACCGGGCCCGGGCGCTCATCCCGGGATCGTCATGTGTCCCGGCTTCGGCGGAGTCAAACCGCACATCGACCCGTACGCCGCGTTGTTCGCCGAAGCTGGTTTCGCCGTGCTCAATTTCGACAATCGGGGCTGGGGCACCTCCGAGGGCCAACCTCGGCAGGAGCTGAACGTGTTCAAACAACTCACCGATCTTCGCGACGCCATCACCTTCGCCGAATCACAACCGGAGTTCGACTCCGAGAGGGGATTCGGCATTTGGGGATCGAGTTTCTCGGGAGGACTCGCGATCGTCACCGCCGCCAACGACCCGCGGATCCGGTGCGTGGTGGCGCAGATCCCCAACGTCAGCGGTCACCGTAATGCGGTCAAGCTGTTTACCGCCGAGCAACTACACGAGATCCGCCGCAGAGCCGCAACCGACCGACTCGCCCGCCTGGCCGGCGAGCCCCCGATGACGGTGCCGATGTTTTCCGAAGACCCCGGCGAACTGTGCGCATTCCCGGGGGAGTTTCCCGAAGAATACCGCGAAGCAATCGAATCGGGGATCTGGAAGAACGAGACGACGATTCGCTCGATGGAGAGTTTCATCGAGTTCGAACCGGCGGGCTGGCTGCCCTATGTGACGCCCAAGCCGCTACTGATGATCCTCGCCGAACACGATCGATGCACCTTTACCCAAGTTCAGCGGGAGGTGTACGAAACCGCCCCTGAACCCAAGAAGCTGCTCAGCTACGACGGTGGCCACTTCGACGCTTACACAACATTTTTCGAGCAGACCGCTCCCCCGGCTCGCGACTGGTTCGTCGAGCACCTTGGGGCATCGTCGAACCGGCACGTCAGCGAATCTGTAAGTACATAGGTAGGAGGACGCATGCCGCTGTGGAATGTGTATTGCACCGAAGGCACCTATTCGGGCGAGGACAAGCGCGCCTTCGCCAAAGCCATCACCGACATCTACGCCTCGGAGGCCGGGGGGCTTCCTGAGATGGCGATGCCACGGTTTTATGTCGTGGTCGTCTTTCACGACGTGCCCAAGGATTCCCTGTTCATCGGTGGCGATCCGCGAAACGACTTCGTCCGGTTTTCCATTGACCACATCGCCTACGCGATGCCGGTTGAGTTCAGAGAGCTGCTGCTGAAGTTCATCAACAAGTCGATTCACCCGTTTGTCCGTGACCGCGGGCTTGACTGGGAGATTCACATCGACGACACGCCCCGAGATCAGTGGACCGTTCAGGGGATGCGTCCGCCTGACTCGGGATCCGACGAGGAAAAGCGCTGGATCAGGGAGAACCGGCCGTCCAAGCCGGCGCCAAGCTCGACGTCGACGCCCTAGGCCGTCGGCTGCGGAGCCGCGCGATGACCGACATGCCTGGCTGGCGACGGGCTTTTGACGCGGTTGAGCGGACCGAGTCGCCGCGCGTCGAGGCACTGGTCCACAGTGACGAGTTCGCACACATGACGGCGGTGATCGCCCGCAGCAGGCGACTTGCGGGTAGTCGGGCCAATGCGATCACCGCGCGGGTCTGGCACCTGATGAACCTGCCGGCGAGTACCGATGTGCAGCGGCTACGCATACAGGTCGGTGCCTTGGACCGCGAAATTAGGCGGCTGTCAGTGCAACTCGATCGCGATTCCCGATGAGCGTCGTCGACCGCGTGCGTCGCGAGGTCGAACGCAACGCACTGCGGGCGCGAAACGGAATCCGGTTGACTGCAGGCGTCCGACCGCCGGACGTCGGCCTGACTGCCAAGGACATTGTGTGGCGCAAGGGGCGAACTGATCTTTGGCGCTACCGCAGTGAACAGATCCGGGTCTCTCCTCCGCTGCTCATCGTTTACAGCCTGTTCAACCGCAGCTACATCCTTGACCTGCAGCCCGGGAACAGCTTCGTCGAGCATCTGCTCAACGCTGGGTTCGACGTCTATCTACTGGACTTCGGAATTGCCGACGAGCGCGATGCCGGCAACACGCTCGACGACTACGCCGACGAATACCTGCCTGCCGCCGTCGACCGCGTGTGCCAGGTATCGCACGAGGAGCGGGTCAACATGCTGGGCTACTGCTTCGGCGGAGTGTTGTCTGTGCTGTATGCCGCCCACGATCCCGACGCGCCACTGCGCAGTCTGACAGTACTGACCACCCCGGCAGACTTCCAGCGACTGGGCCAGTTAGGGGATCTGCTCGGTGGCGGGCTCGACATTGCAACGCTATTGGACGCCGACGGCAATGTGCCCGCAGACATCATCCTGCAGGGGTTCCGCACGCTGAGGTCGACCGGCGAGATCACCCAATATGTCGACCTGTGGGAACGGCTGTGGAGCGATGAGTACGTCGCTGCCTATCAGGCGATGACCGGGTGGGCTACCGAACAGATCCCCCTGCCGGGCGGGGTTGTCCGACAGATCGTTGACATGGTGCGCGAAAACCCGCTGATGACAGAGCGATTGGTTGTCGGTGGCGACCGGTTCTGCTGTCGGACATCACGGTGCCGTTTCTGCATGTGCTGGCCAGCCGCGATCACATCATCCCCGAGGCGGCGGCGGCACCGTTGATCGGCCTCGTCGGCTCGCGCGACAAACATGAGCTTCGGCTCGATACCGGGCACGTCGGGCTGTTGGTCGGCAAGACCGCCGCCAAGACCACGCTCCCGACCATCATCGATTTCCTAAAACAGCGAAGCAGGGTGAAACCATGAACATCGTCGCGTGCGCTGCGCAGCACGGCCGTAGGCTGACCGGGCTCTTCGGAGAGCTGTCGGACCGCGATCTGACCCTCATCAAGGAGAACCTCACCGATCCCGTCGCGGTACGGCGGTGGGCGGCGCATCCCGGACAGCAGTGGGTGGCGCTCGACGGCGCTGACATCGTCGGCTACGCCGCGGTGCGTCCGCTACCCGAGTGGTCCGATCACGTGGGCGAGCTGCGCCTCGTTGTCGATCCGGCGCGCCGCCGCGTCGGGGTGGGTGGCGCTCTTGCGCGCCACGCACTGATCGAAGCGGTGCGTGCCGGACGTCGCAAGCTGATCGTGGAACTGGCCGCCGACCAAGACAATGCGCTGGCGATGTTCGCCGCACTGGGCTTCACCGGCGAAGCGCTGTTGCGCGACCACATCCGGGATCGCAACGGGGAATTCCATGACCTGGTCATGCTGGCGCACTTCGTCGACGACACGTGGGCAGGCATGGGCGCCATCGGCCTGTCGGACGAATTGGGTCTCCCCCAAGCTGATTCAGCGAAGGGCTCCGTGTGATGACAATTCTCGACCGCTTCCGTATCGACGATCGGGTCGCGATCGTCACCGGCGCATCCAGCGGGTTGGGTGTCGCCTTCGCCGCCGCCCTCGCCGAAGCGGGGGCCGACTTGTCACTCGGCGCGCGTCGCGAGGACCGCCTGGCGGCCACCCGCAAACTTGTCGAAGAGGCCGGGCGACGGGCCATCACAGTGCGGACCGACGTGGCCAATCCCGACGACTGCCGGGTACTCGTCGACGCCACCGTGCGCGCGTTCGGCAGAGTCGACATCTTGGTCAACAACGCCGGCATCGGCACCTCCGTACCGGCCACCCGGGAAACCCCCGAACAGTTTCGATCCGTCATCGATGTCAACCTGAACGGGTGTTATTGGATGGCTCAGGCATGTGCCCGGGTGATGAAACCCGGAAGCAGCATCATCAACATCGCGAGCGTGCTGGGCTTGACCAGTGCCGGGATACCGCAGGCGGCGTATTCCGCGTCGAAAGCCGGGCTGATCGGCCTGACCCGCGACCTCGCCCAGCAGTGGACCGGCCGGAAGGGGATCCGCGTCAATGCGCTGGCGCCAGGCTATTTCGAGTCCGAAATGACGGGCCAGTTTCAGGACGACTACATCGAGCGCGCAGTGCTGCCCCGCACGCTGGAAGGCAGGCTCGGCCATGCCGCGGAGTTCAGCGCGGCACTGATCTTCTTGGCCAGCGACGCCGGCAGCTATGTCACGGGTATCACCCTTCCGGTTGAAGGCGGCATGCTGACCAGCTGAGCCACGCAACGGGGTCGGCCTGATCCCCAAGGACTGCCCAACGGGAAAGGAATCAATATGGCGGAGAATGGTATTCCCGCCCGTGTGATTGACGACGCTGTCAACGCTCATGGTGGACGCGATCGTTGGCTCGCCGTCACATCGTTGAGCGCGCCCGTCTCGATACGAGGCAGCCTTTGGTCCGACAAGGGGCATGACGGGGCGTTTGCCGACGCCGCAGTGTTCATCGATCCGCATCGCCAGCACGTGGAATTCAGCGGCTTCGGGCCCCACGGATTGCACACATGGTTCGAACCCGGGCTGGTGAGCGTTCGCACTGAAAACGGTACCGAGATCGACCGGCGCCACGATCCCCGGGCATCGTTTCCACGTGGCGCCGCAACGCAATGGGACAACATCCAGGTTGCGTACTTCGCTAGATATGCGATCTGGAACTACCTCACGCTCCCGCATCTGCTAACCACCGCGGGGATCCAAGCCACCGAGCTTGACCCCTGCCCGGCGCAGACTCCTCATGGCGAAGGGTGAGCGCCGACTTCGCCGAGGCCGCGATTGAGACGCATAATCACCTGCAGTACTACAACTTTGACTCCAACAGCTTGTTGGTGCGACACGACTACGATGCCGATGTCCTTGGCGGCGTGCCCGCCTCGAATCAAGCTGTGGCGTATCGCGATTTCAGCGGCCTACTGTTCCCCATGCGTCGGCGAGTCACCGCCTTCAGCGCGGACGGCGCCGCACTCACGGGACCAATCCTGGTGTCCATCGATTTCGGCGATATCACTGTCCGCTAAAAGGGGGTGACGGCCGTTGTCAGGCGATCTCACCTAGCTCGCGCAAGACATTTGCGAGTTGAACGCGAGACTGGACACCGAGCTTGGAGTAGATCGACCGCAGATGGGTGCCCACCGTGTTGATAGATATACCAAGCGATTTCGCGGTCGCTTTGTTGGTGTGCCCGTTCGCGATCAGATAAGCCACCCGCCGTTCGGCCTCGGTCAGCGACACACGATCGACATGGGTGTGATCGCCGACCCACTTCGCTCGGCGGGCCCCCGCTTGCCTCATCAGTCGCTGCACTCGTGCGCGTGGCGCCGATGCACCCATGCGATCGTATACGTCCCATGCCGCGTCGAGGTGGTCGAGCGCGGCCTCGCGTTGGCCGGTCGCCAGTAGCATGCGGCCATAGCCTTCAGCTCCGGCGGCCCGCAAGACCGGCCGGGGGCTGTGCTGCAGGATCTTAACCGACTCGGCCACCGTCGCGACGTCGCCGCCGAGCAGTCCGCGCAGATTCAACGCCAAGCCGTTGAGCGTGGCGACACCGGGATTGCGGCGCGCACCTTCCTCGGTGAACTCGACAGTGCGCTCGGTGATGTTTGTTGCGCCGCTGATCAATCCGATGCTGAAAAGCACCGTTGCAAAGCAGGGCCACCATGCCCAGTAGCTGCGCGTGCGTTGGGATGTTTCCAGCAACTCGGACAGCATCCGCCGCCCGCTATCGATATCGCCCTGCTCGGTGGTCAACCATCCCGACAACAAAGACAGGCCGGGGTGGCGAATTGTGTCGTCATCGGCAAGGCTCAACGCCGGTCGCAACCGTTGCGCTGCCAATTCGGATTCGCCGCGCAACAACGCCACAGTCGTGCGCATCAGGACGCCCTCAACGACGTGAACCGTGTTGCCAGTCACCTGTCCGAGCTCGATGAGCACCGACGCAGTGTCATCGGCCTCCTGCAGCCGACCGAGGTTGTAATCCTGTTTTAGTTGCGCAAACAGCAGGTCCGGCAGCATTGAACCCACCTTGCCGCCGCTATCGCTGGTCGCGCCGTCGAGCAGCATCTGTGCATCGTCGTAACGATCCAGTAGCTGCAGCTCCATGATCTCCTCGGCCAGATAGGGAACGCCTGTGATCGACCGCAGCTCACGAAAATACTTCAACGCCAGCTGATGTCGGCGTTCGTTGTGGGCCGCTTCACCGGCGGCCTGCAGCGCAAAGGCGAGCGCATCGTGGTCGCGTGACGCCCTCGCCTCAGCCAGAGCCGCGTCGGCCTCGTCGGTGGCTTGGTCCGCGGCAAGCATCCGGGTGTGGGCCAACGCGCGTGCCGCGCGGAATCGGGCAACGTGGTCGTGCCGTGCTCCGGCCCGGGCTATGGCGCGCTCGGCTCGCGCGACGAGAGCGGCCGAATGACCGGAAAGCCACATGGGCTTGACGGTGTACGTCTCGATCCGGCCGACGACATCGACGTCGTCGACGGTCGCGAGGAGCGCGTCGGCCACTGCAATCGCTTCGGCGGCGCGTTGAGTGCGCGACAGCACACAGACCACTCGTTCGCCTAGCTCCAGCCATTGCGGCTGGCTAGGCCGCAGAGTCCGAAATGCCTGCAGCGCAAGGTCGGCGGCGTCGACAGCGCTCGTGGTGATCAATGCCCCAGCGGCGTCGAGCATGATGCGGGCGTTGGCGACATCACCGACGGTCGCAGCAGCCCGCGCATGCGCCGCGGCCAGCGTCGGATCGCCGACACTACCCCCAAAATGGCGCGCGAAGCGCGAATGGAGCTCACGCCGGACCTCGGGAGCGATCAGCTCATAGACCGCGTCCCTAACAAGGTCGTGGCCGAAATTCAATTCGGCGCCAGTTGAATTGAGCAGGCCCGACGCCACCGCATCGTCGACGGCTTCGTCAAACGCAGGACTTGCGTTCATCTCACACAGCTCCGCCAAATCGATGATCGACGCCGGACGTCCCGCGACCGCCGCCGCTTCGACGAGTCGCCGCGCCTCACCCGGCAGACCGGTCAGCCGTCGACGCACAGCGGATCTGAACTGCGCGGGAATGCCGTCCATACCACCGGTCTCGCCGTGCTGTGTCATCCCGTCGATGATCTGGATCGCGAGAAATGCATTGCCACCTGCCGCGTCAAGCATTTGCTCCACGCGTGCATCGAGGTTGGGGCCTAGGCGATCCCGTGCGATATCGGCGATGGCCGTGTCGGCCAGCGGGCCCAGTCGGATGTGTTCCACTTCAACACTATCGGCGGCGCTGACGGCAAGACCGACGTCATCGGACCGGCTGACCAGCAGCCACACGACGGGAACGCCGACGAGCCGAGAGATCAACGCCCGCAGGGCATACCGGCTGACGCGATCCGCCCACTGCACGTCGTCGACTGCCAGCAACAGGCGCTGCCCATCAGCCAGCCGGGCGAGATGGCGCGCGACGCGGTCGACGAGCAGCAGAGGCTCGCCGGGCAGTCCGCTGATCTGCTCGAATTCGGGTGCCGATAGGAGGGGTTCGCGGCCGGTGCGTAAGAGCTCAATCATGGGCGCCCCTGGACTGGCCTGCTCAATCTCGTCGCATTTGCTCCTGGCCAGTCGGATGTTCAGGTGCGCTGCCTGACGACAAATCTCAGACAGCAGCGCGGTCTTTCCGACACCGGCGTTCCCTGAGATCAGCACCACACCGCTGGCACCGTGCGTGCGTGTCCGGCGCACGACAGCCAGCGCCGTGGACAGCTCGTCGTCTCGACCGCGAAGCGGCCCGTACGGCCTCATGCTGCGTCGCCGTCTCGTGGCAGGAAATCGAGCAGGCGGTGCTTGCGCCGCAACCCAAGCGCCACAGGGTCGATACGCGCCGTGAAATCGCCCACCGGCATCACGAAGACGTGATCGGGCGGCGGTAGGACCCCGCACGTCTCGCATCGCGCCGTGGCATCAAGCTGTGTGCCACACGCATCGTGGGTGAACGCCCTTGGCCGCCGACCGGAGTGCCGTTCCCCCCACGAGCGCAGCGCGTACAACGCCGGCCACAACGCCAGTCCTTCGTCGGTCAGCTCGTAGAGCCAACGGCCCGAATGGCTGGGATCGGGAACCTTCACCATCACGCCGCTCTCGGTGAGCGACCGTAGGCGGTTGCTCAACACCGTGCGAGGCATGTCCAGGTGCGCGAGAAAGTCATTGAAGCGCCGGACGCCGTAGAACGCATCACGCAGCACCAGAAGCGTCCACCGTTCACCAACGATCTCGAGTGCGCGCGCGAGTGAGCAATCCTGCCTGTCGTACGAGCTCGGCAGCATGTTGACATCAAATCAGAAACCGGTCGATGAGTCCAGTGAATGGACTCGTAATTGCGATTTCTTCCGACACGGCATCCACCTTCGCTCGATTCGAAGCAAGGCGACAGCCGTCAAATGGCCACAAAATGGACAGTTCTGGCCATCGCTACATGGGCGTTTCAGCTCCTCCTTCTCAGCGTCCGGCGTTGTAGCTTTGCCGGTACCTGTGTGGCGACACACCGACGGTGCGAAGGAAGTGATAGCGCAGCGACGGGTAGGAACCGAAGCCGGACTGCTCGGCGACGCGGTCAACTGTCAGCCCGCTGGTTTCCAACAGCCGCCGTGCGCGATCGATGCGCATCCTGGTGAGCAATCCCAACGGGGTGGTGCCGAAGTGGTCCCGGAATTGACGATTGAGTGTTCGCACACTCACCGAAGCGTGGTTTGCGATGGACTGCAGGTCGAGCGCATCGAGCGCGTTCTCTTCCATCCAGTCGATCGTCGGTTGCAGCGGATGGTCCGCGTCGGCGGGCGCGACGTGTTCGATGTACTGCGCCTGGCCGCCGTCGCGCCACGCGGGTACCACCACCCGACGCGCAGTGCGCGCGGCCAGGTCGGCGCCCGCGTGTTGGCGGAGCAGATGCAGACACAGATCCAGGCCCGACGCCACTCCCGCCGAGGTCAACACGGGACCTTCATCGACGAACAGCACGCTGGGATCGACGTCGATCTGGGGATATCGTCGCGCTAACTCGCCGGCCCACTGCCAATGGGTGGTGGCGCGCCTGCCATCGAGCAGGCCGGCAGCTGCCAACGTGAACGCCCCGACGCACATCCCTGCGATTCGCACACCGTTGTCGGCGGCGGCACGCAGCGCCGAAACCGCCTGCGGATCAGGCTCTTCCAAAAATCGATGCGTTCCAGGTACCACCACGAGGTCGGCTTCCGCGAGGGCGTCCATCCCGTAGGACGTGCGAATCTCGACCAGGCCCCACGCCGCGGTGGTGCTGATCGAGGAGCGCTGCCCGCACACTCGTACCTCGAATTCCGCGGGATCCTGAGGATCGCCGTTGCGGCCGGCTCCCAGCTCCGCTGCTGCCAGATTCGCCATGCCGAAGACCTGGCCGGGAATCATCAGTTCGAAACCCATGACCTGGTCCAGCGCCAACACACCAACGATCAGCATCGTGGCTAGATCTTAGCAACATATGGCTATCTGGCCACTGGTATTGCACGGAAGCGCACCGGCACAGTTGAGGTATGTCATCCCCGACCGGTCGAATAGATCTCCCAGACTCCGAGATCGCCAGCGCGGCAAAGCAGTTCGTGTACGACGTGTCCCCTGCATTCGTCGCCCACCACTGCCTGCGCAGCTACCTATACGGCCGCGAACTCGCGGCGGCCAAGGGGCTACAACCCGATGTCGACTACGACGACGAGCTGGTATTCCTCAGCTGCATGCTGCACGACCTTGGCGTGACCGAACACGCCAACGGTGACCAACGGTTCGAAGTCGACGGTGCCGATGCCGCTGCGCGCTTTCTGCGGGATCGTGGGGCGCCGGAAGCGCGGGTCACCACGGTCTGGCAGGCGATCGCGCTGCACACCAGTGTCGGTCTGGCCCACAGGTTTGGTGCTGAGCAAGCCATCACCCATTTGGGTATCGGGGCTGACATCGTCGGCAACGACAAACACCTGCTGCCGTCGGGTTTCGCCGATCGCGTGCATGAGGCGTGGCCGCGACACGACCTCGGCTATGCGCTGACCGAACTCATCGCAGATCAGGTCGAGGCCAACTCGCAGAAGGGGCCTCCCCTCACCTTTCCCGGGCACCTCCACCAACTTATGTACCCAGCAACGCCAACGGTGACATGGTTCGAGGTCGTAGCCGCCGCCGGCTGGAATGATCGGCCGCGGTCGGGAACATCGGCATGCGGATGATCCCAGACCTTCCGGCAGACCCGATCGCCGCTGCTGCACTGGAATTGGCGAGATCCACCGAGTCGGAGTCGGTGTTCAACCACTCGGTGCGCAGCTACCTGTGGGCGGTGCTGCTGGCCGAACACGAAAATGTCACCGGCGAGGCAGACTACGATCCCGTGTTGCTCTTCGCCGCCACCGTCATGCACGACCTTGGCGTCGGCAGCCGCGCTCGCGGTCAGCAGCGCTTCGAGGTCGAGGGCGCAGACCTCGCCGCGGAACTGCTTATTGCACAGGGAGTCTCGACCAGTGACGTCGATCGTGTGTGGGAAGCGATCGCCATCCATACCAGTGCCGGCATCGCCGAACGACGCGGATTGCTCGCCTATCTCACCCGCGAAGGAGTCGGTATCGACTTTGGTCGCCAGGCAGAGGTCGCGCTCGATCAGCAAGAAGCGATCCACGCGCACTATCCGAGACTGGCGATGGTGCGTTCCCTCGTCGACGCCATCGTCGAGCATGCCGGTCGCAGCGACGCAGCCGCACCCCGCTACTCCATCCCAGGCGAACTCCTGCACGAACGCCGCCAACACGGCGTGACCCGTATGGAACAAGCCGCAGCACAATCACCATGGCGTGACTGACACTCGGATCGACCAGAACGCGTCATGCCGTCCCATGTCAGCGTCGACGTGATCGGCGACCGCATCCCGGTGCCGTCAGGGTCGTGAGACGCGACGAACGTGACGCCGATTGGCGTCACGTTCGTAAGCGTATGCGTATTTACGCGGCCGCGGGCTCCGCGTGGAACTGGCGAAGCGGGCCGACCGGACGAGCGACACGGTTGCCGCGCCAGTTGCCGAACTCGTGAACCACCGTGATCGCGATCGGGATGAACATCGGGGACAGCACCATCAGAAAGATCATGGTCGGGAAGAGCATTAGATTTCTCGCATTCTCCGCGGGGCGGAATCATTGGTCTTTGGTCTTGGGGAACTCGTCGCTGAGTTCGTGATGAGAAATCTACGAGCGAAACCCCAGCTCAGCGATGTCCCCGGCGACCAACTTCTGACGGTGTCTTATCTCCTGGAGACAAACTGCTCAGATGCGCTGGCGTCCTTAGCCGAGGCCGAACACCGTTTGGATGAGGACAACAAACGACAGCAGACCAACCATGGCCACGCACACCGTGGCAACGGCTTTGAAGATCGGACCATTCTTGGCCCGGCCCAGCACGGCGGACCTGTTCGCCAGAATCAGTATGTATGTCAGCAGAAGCGGAGTGATGACTCCGTTGAGCACCTGGGCGTTGACGACGAGTTCGACGAGGTTACCGGGCGCCAGTGCAACCATCGCACTGACAACGATCTGCAGCGTAAAGATGCCGTAGAAGAGCGGTGCCTGTCGCAATTTCGCCGACACGGACCGCGGGGCACCGACCGCATCCGCAATGGCGTACGAGGTCGACAGCGGCACCACCGACGCTGCCAGCGGCGACGCCCCGAGCAGACCCGCGGCGAACAGTGCGGGCGCCGCCGGGCCAACCGCAGGCCGCAGAGCCTCGGCGGCCTGTTGCGCAGATTGCAGCGGCCCGGTCCCACCGATCGCCGCCGCGGCCCATCTGGCGATCCCGATCAGGTCCTCATCGTCTACACCACCGAACCCGGATTGGCCGACGAAACCTCGCTGCGACTGCTGGCCAATTGGCACCAGGATGAACGCCAAAGCGAGCAGCCCACGCGATCAGGTGGGTAGCTGTCCAAGTTGTTGCAGGACGGAGTACAGGTTCGCCACTCCCCAGTGGTCGGTGATCTTCCCGTCGCGGACCCGCATCGCGTCGACCGTTTCGAATTGGATGGCCTTGCCGGTGGGGGCGATACCGAGGAAGTCACCAAGCTGGGTGCCGTGGTAGGTCTTGAAGGTGGTGACGATGTCGTTGTCGACGGTTTGCCAATGGATCTCGGGTCGGAAATCGGGAAACGCGTCGCGCAGTCGCTTGTAGAGGACGCGAACACCGGCCTTGTCAGGCGTGGTGCCGGGCTGAGGGGTGTGGTCGACGAAGTCGTCGGCGAACAGCTCGTCGAACAGTGCGAAATCGCCTTGGCCCTGGACTTGTTCGGTGTTGCGGCGGACCACCGCCTTCAAGGCTTCGCCGTGGGATGAGGTCGTCGCGTCGGGTGTATCTGGGTTGGTCACTAGTCATCTGCCCTTCTGTCGACATTGATGGGAACACACCCGGGAGGCTAGAAGCATTATCTTACATGCTGTAAGATAATTCTGGTGGGCGGCGCCGTCTCGGGACAGATGGTCGGTGTTGTGGGACTAGGACGGAGCAACTTTCATGGACACACTTGAATCGAAGGTCGCAGTCATCACCGGCGCGGCCTCCGGCATCGGGTTGGGACTGGCGCGCGAATTCGGACGTGAAGGCATGCGCGTCGTACTCTCCGACATATCAGAAGAACAGCTGAACGCGGCGGTCACCAAACTCCAGGCTGACGGCATCGAATGCGTGGGCCACATCGCCGACGTCCGCAGCCCACAAGCCGTCGACGCCTTGGCACAGGCCGCCGTCGACACTTACGGACAGGTCCACGTGATCTGCAACAACGCCGGGGCAGGGGTGTTCGGTCGCCAGTGGGAGCTGTCCGAGGAGGACTGGGCCCTGGCGATCGACATTTGCTTGTGGGGGGTGATCAACGGTGTACGTGCGTTCGTACCCAGAATGCTGGCCTCCGGCCAGCCGTCCCACGTCGTGAACGTCGCGTCGATGGGCGGGCTGCTCAGCGCTCCCTTCGTCGGTCCCTACGCAGCAGCAAAGCACGGCGTCGTCGGGCTCACGAAAGCGCTGCGCGTCGAACTCGGCGGCACCAATATCGGCGTCACGCTCGTATGCCCCGGCAACGTGCGCACCAATGTCGCACGCGCGATGCGCGAGCAGCGCCACGGCCAACGCCATGGCGGCACTGATCTCGATTCCTTTCTGGACCTTCTCGAAGCTGGTTTACGGGACGAAAACGCCATGGACCCAGCGGAAGTCGGCAAGCTGGTCGCGCAGGCCATCAAGACCAACCAATTCTGGCTGCTACCCAACGGCGCAACTCAACTACCCATGGTCGAAGATGACTTCGAACAAATGCGCACCAGTAGCTCCTCGCGGGTCGCTGAATGACGCACAAACCCGACAGCACTGGATCGACTTCGACGCAGCAACCGATGATCCCAAGGCCACGGCCGCGGCGGCAGCGGCTACTCGACGACGAGCTGACATTCGTCGATTCGCCACGCTCGAGTGTCTTCATCGCCGATGAACACATCATCTTCTAGGTGATCGCTTTCTAGGTGAGCGATCAGCCGTCACTTTCGTGATGCCGTGCAGGAGGATTGAGCGAAGGTGCTCGACGAGCTCGGCCTCACCCAGTGAGGGATTGATCAGCGTATGCAGCATGACCGCACCGCGGAGGGTATCCAATAACGCGCTACCGTCCACATCTTTCCGCACCACGCCTTCGGCCTTTCCACGGTCAATCAACCGAACGTAAGCCGCCCTGACGGGTGCGATGTACTTGGCCTCGATCTGTTCGATGAGATCGGGCCGGTTGTACAGTTCGGCCGACAACCCGGGAAGACCCGCCAGATATGCCGGATCGCATTGAACCGCCACTATCGCGGCGATCAGATCCGTGAGCGAGTCGGTGAATGGCTTGTCATCGTCGATCAACGGACCTGGGTCATCGGTGGTGAAGATTGCGTCCTCCACCAAAGCGAATTTCGATCCCCAGTTGTCGTAGACGAAGGGCCGTGACACTCCGGCCATCCGCGCGACTTCCGACAACGTGAGTTCGTCATAGCCCTTCGCGATCAGGAGTTCCCGCGCGGCGGTCAGAGCTGCCTCGCGGCGGACCTCGTCCTTGGGGCGACCGCCCCGCGTGCTGCCCATCGTCGGCTCCTCCGGTAGCTCAGACAGGACCCTACGTCGGGAGCTGCGGCGCCATCACGCTGGTCACGATCAAAGCCCCCGGCGTGTCGCCGAACGGGCCGCAGGCGCCTTGGTCTCGCAGTAGGCCCCCGATGCCCTCGGAGGCAGTTCTTCTTCCCGTCACCGCGCGTTGTAGCGCACGGGCATAGCGGTGATCCCGTTGATCCATCCATGGCGCATTCGCGTTAAGGGGCCGGTCATTTCGATGTCGGGCAGGTAGTCGGCAATGGTGTTGAACATGATGGTTAACTCTTTCCGCGCCAGGTTGGCACCGATGCAATAGTGTGGGCCGTTTCCGCCAAAGCCCAAGTGGGGGTTGGGGTCGCGCTGGATGTTCAAGCTGAAGGGATCGGCGAAGACGTCCTCGTCGTAGTTGGCGGAGCTGTAGAACAGTCCCACTCGTTGGCCCTGCTTGATCGGCGTGCCCCCGACCTCTGTATCCCGGCGCGCCGTGCGTTGGAAAACGTGAACGGGGCTTGTCCAGCGGATGATCTCGTCGGCTGTCGTTGCGGGTCGGGTGCGCTTGTACAGCTCCCATTGTTCGGGATGGTTGAGCAGAGCGACCATTCCCGCCGACGTCGCGTTTCGCGTCGTCTCGTTGCCGGCAACCAGCAACAACAGCATGAAGTACCCGAACTCGATCTCGGTGAGTTCATCACCGTCGACGTCCACCGCGACTAGGCGCGAAATGATGTCGTCGGTGGGATTTTTCTTGCGCTCTGCGGCGATCTCATACGAATAGCCCATCAGCTCCGTCATCGCGAGCATGGGATCCTCGACGCATTCGGGATCTTCGGCGGCCATGATGACGTTCGACCAGTGGAACAGCCGCTCATGGTCGTCCTCTGGAAAACCGACGAGATCGGCGATCGCCTTCAGCGGCAGCTGGTGGGCGACGTCTTCGACAAAGTCTCCGTCGGACTTCTCCGCTGCGGCGATGACGATCCCGCGGGCCGCCGTCGCCAAGTTCTCCTCAAGCTTGGCAACACTGCGCGGCGTGAAGAGCCGCGAGATCAGCTTGCGCAGCCGCGTGTGTACAGGCGGGTCGGAGTTGTGCATCAGGATCTTCGCGGCCTCCAGCTGCTCGGTGGACATGTCGTTGGCATACCGCATAACACACCCGTTGAGATGCGACGACCACGTGTCGGGGTCACGTGAAATCTCACGGATGTCAGCGTGTTTCGAAATCACCCAGAATCCGCCATCGCGGAAGCCCCCGCCCTTGTCCGGGTCTTGCGCGTTCCACCACACAGGGGAGGCCCGCCGCACCCGCGCGAACTGTTCGACGGGCAGGCCGCGAGCCAGCAGCGCGGGGTCAGTGAAGTCGAACCCCTCTCCGAAGCCGAGGCCGGTCTGCATTTGCGGTGATGTCGTCATCTAGAGAGCTCCTGAGCCGTGTCAGCGCTTCCAACGTGCGTCCATGGGTGCGTGACAACCGCACCCTGTTTAAGTTACCTTACATCATGTAAGATAACTATGGGTCCAGCCGCACAACGATTGGGACGCAAAACTTGACCAACGATCCCCTGCGCACACTCTTCGATCTCAAGGATCGGACCGCCATCGTCACCGGTGGAACCCGTGGCATCGGCCTGTCCATCGCCGAGGCCCTGGTGAGCTGCGGCGCCAACGTCGCTGTCGCAAGCCGCAAACCTGAAGCGTGCGCAGCAGCAGCTGACAAATTGCAATGCCTGGGCGGCGGCAAGGCACTGGGAGTGCCCACCCACCTGGGTGACGTCGATGCAATCGACCAATTGGTCGCAGCCACCGCGCAGGAATTCGGCGGCATCGACATCGTCATCAATAATGCGGCCAATGCGTTGGCCCTGCCGCTCGGTGAAATCACCCAGGAAGCCTGGTCGAAATCCTTCTCGGTGAATCTGCAGGGGCCGGTATTCCTTGTCCAGGCGGCGCTTCCGTACCTACGCGAAAGCCAACACGGCGCGATCCTCAACGTCGTCTCGGCCGGGGCCTTCATCTTCTCGCCATTGGTCTCGATGTACTCGGCGGCCAAAGCCGCCATGGTCTCGTTCACGCGATCCATGGCCGCCGAGTTCGCCTCACAGGGAATCCGCGTCAACGCCCTAGCCCCCGGATCGGTGGACACCGACATGGTGCGCGGCAATCCGCCGGAATTCATCGACGCCATGAAGGCCTCAGCATTTATGCAGCGACTCGCCGATCCATCCGAAATGGTCGGTCCCGCACTGCTGTTGGTCTCCGACGCTGGCAGTTTCATCACCGGTCAAACCATCATCGCCGAACGGCGGCATGGTCCCGCGGTAGTAGTCGCCCATCACAGAAAGGTAACCACATGACTGTTGACAGCGCAGCGACGCGCGAGACGAACAAGCAGACGTTGCGGCGAGCGATGAACGGCATTTCAACCCTCGATGCCGACGCGATACGGGCTGAACTGCACGACGCGGCGGCCTTCGAGCTTCCTTTCGAGCCCGCCGTGCCTGACTGTGATCGTGAGAGCTTCCTCCAACTGTTGTCGATGATGTTCGTGATGTTCAAGAAGTTCGACATCACCATCACCGACATCTACGACCTTCTCGATCCCGACATGCTGATCGCGCGATACCGCAGCGACGCCGAGGGACGCGACAAACCCGTCGCGTATCAAAACGAGTACATCGGAATCTTCCGCTTCAACGACGGAAAGCTCACGTACTGGCGGGAATACAACAACCCCGAGGCATCCCATGCCGCGATCGCAAAGTTCGCCGACGACGCGCCCGCGGTCAGCGCATGAGTACGGATCCAGTCGTTGCGACGTCAGCCATTGACGTCGAACGGCTCGACGACGGCGCCATCGTCGTCGTGACCATCAACCGGCCGCACCGCCGAAACGCTTTGGACTCACAAACTTTGGCGGAACTGCACCGGCTCCTGGACGCCCTCAACGGCGATCCCGGCGCCCGAGCGGTGGTACTCACGGGTGCAGGCAGCGCGTTCTGCGCAGGCGCCGATATCAAGGCCAAACCCGACGATCTCATCGACGCCGCAGCTACACCTCACACCGCCCTACAGGCAGCAGCCACCTCGACGGTCGCGATCACGTTCTCCGCGCAGGAGCTCATGGCGTCGGCCTTCGAAAAGATCCACCGGCTTCGTCAGCCCGTGATCGCCGCCATCAACGGCTGCGCGCTAGGCGGAGGCTTCGCACTGGCGCTCGCGTGCGACATCCGGCTCGCGGCACCGGAATCCACTTTTGGGGCGGTCTTCATCCGGCACGGCGTCTCAGCCTGCGATATGGGCACCAGTTACCACCTACCGCGCCTTATCGGTGCATCGCGCGCTGCAGAGCTGATGCTCACCGGCCGCGTGTTCGATGCCACCGAAGCCGCCACAATCGGCCTAGTCCTCAGCGTCGTTGACGACAACGAACTGCGCGCCACAGCCATCGCCAAAGCGCGTGAAATCGCCTGCCACTCACCGCTCGCCGTATGGATGACCAAGGAAACCATGTGGCAGACCGTCGATGCTCCCAGCCTGCGCCACGCCCTCGACATCGAGAACCGCACGCAGGTGATGTGCACGGCCACCGGAGATCTGGCCCAGTCCTTCACTGCTTTCCGCGGCGACGGCACACCCCAATGGAATCCGCTGTAACCGATGCCACAAAACGTCCACGCACAGTGAGGAGCAACAAGATGCCACCAATCGTCACTTATGAGAACAAGACTGTCGTAGTCACCGGCGCCGCGACGGGAGTGGGCGCCGCGCTCATCGACCGACTGCGCGCTGCACACGCTGAGCGGATAGTCGCCGTCGACATCAAGCGGTGCGACGGGCCGATAGACGAGTTCATCGGCGCCGACCTGTCCGATCCGAACGCGG